>CBJKNR010000012.1:0-23087 GCA_966417555.1 uncultured Sphingopyxis sp. | reverse complement strand
CAAGAACAATCCCGTGATCTTCCCGCCTGCGGAAGCTTTGGCGAAGTGCGAATATGCGCGTTTCAATCCCGAGCTTCAGCCCCTTTACGAAGAGGCGTTCACCAGGGTTCGGGCAGCGTAGGCATGCGGCGCCTTCCTCGTCATTGCGAGCGAAGCGAAGCAATCCAGTGCGGGATACGCTACTCTGGATTGCTTCGCTTCGCTCGCAATGACGGAGCGCATGTAACGATGCCAAGCGTCTAGACCGGAAGGCAAATCGGGGGGTGGCCGAACAGGATTGGAAAACCAACAAGGCGGTCTTCGCAGCGGTGTCGCTGCCAACGCTTTTCTGGGTCATCCTCTTCTTCCTCATCCCCATGGCGATCGTCTGGCTCTACAGCTTCGGCGAGAACAGGGGTCTTACCGAGATCGAAATTTCGGGGACGCTCGACAATTACAAGCGCGCGACCGAATGGCTCTACCTCACCATTTTCGGCAAGAGTTTCGCGGTCGCAGCGCTCGTCACGCTGATCTGTCTGATCGTCGGCTTCCCCGTCGCGATGGCAATCACCTTCGCGAGCGAGAAATGGCGGCCGTGGCTGCTGCTCGGCATCATGCTGCCCTTCTGGACCAACCTCCTCATCCGCACCTATGCGCTGATGATGCTGCTCGGCACAAAGGGCTTCGCCAACAAGGGGCTGGGCGCTTTGTGGGATGGGACGAGCTGGCTCAAGACGCTCGTCGGGCTGCAACCGCTCCCGACGTGGGAGCCGGTGCAACTGCTTTTCAACAATTTCGCGGTCGTCTTCGGGCTCGTCTATGTCCACCTGCCCTTCATGGTGCTCCCTCTTTACGCCGCGCTCGACCGGCTCGACCGCAGCCTGATCGAGGCGAGTCTCGACCTTGGCGCCGGGCATTTCCGCACGATCATGCGCATCGTCGTCCCGCTCGCTGCGCCCGGCATTGTCGCGGGGGTGATGATCACGCTGATCCCCGCGCTCGGCGCCTATCTCACCCCCGACCTGATGGGCGGGACCGACAGCCAGATGATCGCCAACGTGATCGAACGCCAGTTCAAGAAGGCCAATGACTGGCCCTTCGGCGCCGCCCTCTCCTTCCTGCTCATCTATGCGATGTTCATCCTGATCGCGCTGCAGTCGATGCGGCGCAAAGTACCGGAAGTCGGCTGATGGCGCTCTTCGTCCGCACCCCGCGCGCGCCGCTCGAATATAGCCGCACCCTCTGGATGCGCCTCTGGGTCGGCGCGGTAATGCTGTTCCTCTACGCGCCGCTGATCGTGCTCGTGATCTTCAGCTTCAACGACAGCAAGCGCAACGTGGTGTGGCGCGGCTTCACCACCAGATATTACGAGAAGGCGCTGGGCAACGACCAGCTCGTCGAGGCGCTGCTCAACTCGCTCACCATCGCCGCGCTCGCGACGATCGCCAGCCTCGCGCTCGGCGCGGTCGCGGCGGTGATGCTCTGGCGATTCCGCTTTCCATTGAAGGGCGCGGTCGACGGGACGATCTCGCTGCCGATCATCGTCCCCGAAATCTGCCTCGGCGTCGCCTTCCTGATGTTCTTTGCCGCGCTGGACTGGCCAACCGATCTCGTCTGGCCGTTCAACCTAGGTGCGATCACCATCGCGCACATCACCTTCTGCTTCCCCTTCGTCACGATGGTCGTCCGCTCGCGCCTCGCGAGCTTCAATCGCGAACAGGAAGAAGCCGCAAAGGATCTGGGCGCCAGCGAATGGCAGGTGTTCCGCGACGTATTGATCCCGCATATCAAGCCCGCGCTCGTCGCCGGCGCGCTCCTGTCCTTCACGCTCAGCCTCGACGATTTCGTCATCACCTATTTCACCAGCGGCCCCGACACGATTACCTTCCCCGTGAAGGTCTATTCGATGGTCCGCTTCTCGGTGACGCCCGAGGTCAATGCCGCCTCGACCCTGCTGATCGCCCTCACCGTCATCCTGACCTTCGTCGCGCTCAAGCTTCAGGGCGTAAAAGCCATCGCGGAAACCCACTGACCATGACCGACCCCGCCAAACCGATCATCCAGATCCGGAATGTCTCGAAACGCTTTGGCAAGGTGACAGCGGTCGACAATGTCAGCCTCGACATCAACGCGGGCGAATTCTTCGTGCTCTTGGGCCCGTCGGGCTGTGGCAAGACGACCTTGCTCCGCATGATCGCGGGTTTCGAACTGCCGACCGAGGGCAATATCCTGATCGACGGGCAGGATATGGCAGGCATCCCGCCGAACAAGCGTCCGGTGAACATGGTGTTCCAGAGCTACGCCGTCTTCCCGCACATGAGCGTCGCCGACAATGTCGCTTATGGCCTCAGGATCGCGGGCGTGAAGGGCGGCGAGGTCAGGGACCGCGTCGCCGAGGCGCTCGAGCTCGTCAAGCTCGGCGGGTTCGAGACGCGCATGCCCGACCAGATGTCGGGCGGGCAGCGCCAGCGCGTCGCGCTCGCGCGCAGTCTCGTCATGCGGCCGAAGGTGCTGCTTCTCGACGAACCGCTGTCGGCGCTCGATGCGAAGCTCCGCTCACAGATGCAGTTCGAGCTCTCGGAATTGCAGGAAAAGGTCGGAATCACCTTCGTCACCGTCACCCACGATCAGGACGAGGCGCTATCGATGGCGTGCCGCATCGCCGTGATTAACAAGGGCGAGGTGTCGCAGCTTGCGACCCCGTCGGATCTCTACGAATATCCCGCCAACCGTTTCGTCGCCGATTTCGTCGGATCGGTGAATATCTTCGAGGGCAAGCTCACGCTCGACGAGCCCGACAAGGCCGCGGTCGATTGCCCCGGTCTCGGCAAGGTCTATCTCAACCACGGCGTCACCGGTCCCCACGGCGCCGATGTCTGGGTCGCGCTGCGCCCCGAGAAAATCTATCTGCACGTCCCCGGCGCGGGCAAGGCGGTCACTGCCGCGGCGCAGGATGCCCCCGACGGTCACAATTTCGCGCGCGGCAAGATCAAGGGCATGAGTTACCTCGGCGACATAACCCTGTTCGAGATCGAGCTCGAAACCGGCGCGCGCATCCGCGTCTCGCGCCCCAATCTCTCGCGCCACGATCAGGAAGATTTTACCTGGGACGACAGGGTCAGCATGCACTGGCGCGCCGACAGCCCTGTGGTGTTGCTGGGATAGCTTACTCGATCGTCATTGCGAGGAGCCGAAGGCGACGCGGCAATCTCCAGCTATCGTCCATGCGCAAGGCCGATAGCTGGAGATTGCTTCGCTCCGCTCGCAATGACAGGAATTAGTGAGCGGTCTTCTTCCCCGGCAGCAGATGCAGAACGCCGACAATCACGCCGCCGAGCAGCAGCCCGAACACGCCCGCACCGCCGGCATTGATCAGCCATTCCCACACGTCCGCACCGGGCAGATTGCCGGCAACCGCGTGGGCAAAATCATGGATTGCGTGCCCGATATTGCCGATGTGATATTCGTCGAGCCCGTGCAGGAAAATCTGCCCGCCGACCCACAGCATCGCCGCGGTTCCGATCAGCGCGAGCGCTGACAACAATTTGGGCATGAAGGAGACGAGCCCGCGGCCGATCGCCCGGCGCGCGCTGTTGCCTTCCTTCGCCATGTGGAGCCCGATATCGTCCATCTTCACGATCAGCCCGACGACGCCGTAAACCGCGATGGTGATTGCGACGGCAACGACCGCGAGCGTCGCCGCGCGCATCGCAAAATGCTCGTCGAGGACCTCATTGAGCGCAATCACCATGATTTCGGCCGACAGGATGAAGTCGGTGCGCACCGCGCCCTTCACCATCGCTTCTTCATGATCCTGATCGGCAACGATCGCGGCGTCCTCGGCGAGGCTCGTCTTGTCCTCCTGCAGCGAATGCAGGACCTTTTCCGCGCCCTCGAAACAGAGATAGGCGCCGCCGATCATCAGCAGCGGTGTGATCGCCCACGGCAGGAAAGTCGATAGCAACAACAGCGCCGGCAGGATCAGCACCAGCTTGTTGAAGATCGACCCCTTGGTAATCCGCCAGATGATCGGCAGCTCGCGGTCGGGGGTGAAGCCGGTGACGTAGCGTGGCGTAACCGCGGTATCGTCGACCACGACCCCCGCTGCCTTGACCCCTGCCTTCGATGCCGCAGCGCCAATATCGTCGATGCTCGCAGCAGCAACCTTGGCGATCGTCGCAATATCGTCGAGCAGGGCAAAAAGGCCGGAGGGCATGGGTCTTGGGCTTTCCTCTAAACTGTTGTGCCCGCTCCTCTAACCGTTCGCCCTGAACTTGTCGAAGGCCGTTTGCCCCTTCCGTCATCCCGGCGAAGGCCGGGATCTCACCCTTGCGGCCTAACGTCCCGGCGAGATTCCGGCCTTCGCCGGGATGACGAATGAGAGGTTTAGAGCGCGCGGAGTTTCGGCATGACCTCATCGAGAGATTTGCGGATGATGGCAACCATCTCGTCGATCTGTTCGGTGGTGATGATCAATGGCGGACACATGACCAGGCTGTCGCGGATGCCGCGCACCATCAACCCGTTCGCGATGCACGCATCGCGCGCCATCGGCCCCGCGGTCCCCTCGGCGCCGCCGAAGCGTGCGCGCGTTTCCTTGTCGGCGACGATCTCGACCGCGCCGAGCAGACCCACCGAGCGCGTCTCGCCAACGAGCGGATGATCGTTCAGCGTCGCGAGCGCCTTCGCGAGATGCGGGCCAGTGACGCTGCCGGTGCGCTCGACGAGGCCTTCGCGCTCGATGATCTCGATATTCTTGAGCGCCACCGCTGCGGCAACCGGATGCCCCGAATAGGTAAAGCCATGGACGAAATCGCCACCGGTCTTGAGCACTTCGACGACATGCGCCGCGACCGCGGTCGCCGAAATCGGCAGATAGCCCGACGACAGCCCCTTCGCCATCGGCATCAGGTCGGGGGTAAAGCCCATCGTCTCATGCCCCCACATCCTGCCGGTGCGGCCGAAGCCGCAAATCACCTCGTCGGATACCAGCAGCAGGCCATATTTGCGCACCACCGCCTCGACCTTCGGCCAATAGCCCTTGGGCGGGATGATGACGCCGCCCGCGCCCTGTACGGGCTCGCCGATGAAGGCGGCGCAATTTTCGGGTCCGACCTCGATGATCTTGTCCTCGATCGCCGCCACGCAGGCATCGCAGAATTCCTCCTCGGACATCCCCTGCCCTTCACCGAAATAATAGGGCTGGCGGACATGCTCGACGCCTGGGACCGGCAGGTCGCCCTGCGCGTGCATCGCCTTCATGCCCCCGAGCGAGACGCCCGCGACGGTCGAACCATGATAGGCGTTCCAGCGGCTGATGAAGATGGTGCGCTTGGGCTCGCCCTTCAGCTTCCAATAATGGCGCACCATGCGGAACACGGTGTCATTCGCCTCGCTGCCCGAGGCGTTGAAGAAGATATGCGGCAGGCGATTTTGTGTGAGGCTCGCGATCTTCGCGGCGAGCGTCACCGTCGGCGGCGTCGCGGTCTTGAAAAAGGTATTGTAGAAGGGCAGCTCGCGCATCTGCGCCGCCGCCGCCTCGACCAGCTCCTCGCGACCGTAACCGACATTGACGCACCACAGCCCCGCCATTCCGTCGAGGATGCGGTGGCCGTCGCCGTCGGTGATATGGACGCCCTCGGCATGGGTGATAATGCGGCTGCCGCCGAGGCTTTCGATTTCGGCCCAGTCGGCCTGCGCCGGAAGATGGTGCGCGATGTCGAGGCGGCGCAGTTCGGCGATGTCGTGATTGCGGGGCATGTCAAAACTCCTGATTGCCTGGAAACGGAATGAAACCGGAGTCCGAAAATCAGGGCGAAAAGCTGATCCGCGCGAGATAGCGGTCGTAACGGGTGACGCGGCGGTTCATAATTCGCCTCTCAGCGCGCGCCCGAGCAGCCGGAAATAGATCTGGCTTTCCGCATTGCCGTCGACCGCCCATTCGGGATGCCATTGTACCGCGAGCAGGGGCGCGCCATTCGGCCGTGCGCTGAACGCCTCGACGAGGCCGTCGGGTGCGCGCGCCTCGACCGAAAGACCGTCGGCAAGCCGGCCGACGCCCTGATAATGGACCGAGTTCACGTCGAGCGACGTGGCGCCATAGGCCGACGAAAGCATGCCCCCCTCGACCAGATCGACATGGTGGCGATGGTCGAACATCGAATCGAACAGCGTTCCGTCGGGTGTGTGGTGGCGAAGAAGTTCGCCGTTGGTCGCCGTATCGCGACGCAGCGTCCCGCCGAGCGCGACATTGATGTCCTGAAACCCGCGGCAGATGCCGAACAACGGTCGCTGCGCGGCGATCACTGCCTCGACCAGATCGCGCATCATCCGGTCGCGGTCGGGGTCGAATGGCCCCTCCCCCGCATCCTCCTCGCCATAGCGCATCGGCTCGATATTCGACGGCGATCCGGTCAGCAAAAAGCCATCGAGTCGCCCGACGATCTCATCGGCGCGCATATAGTCGGGCAGCGAGGGAATCAGCAGCGCAGCGCAATCGGCGTGACGCATTGCCGCCATCGCATAGCGGTTCATCACCGCCTGTGCGTATTCGGCTCCGACCTGTCGGTTGCAGGCGATGATACCGAGGACAGGACGGGCGGACACGGGCAGCGGAATCCTTGTACGGAACGGGGAGTCCTTGCTGCCGATTTTCGCCGCCCGATGCCAGCGATATTTGCGCTATCTATATTGCCGCGCAAAGGCTGCTGCCGCACCGAACAGACCTGGCTGCGGGTGCGTGATGAGCTTGACCGGCAATGCCGACATGAAGCCCTCGAAACGCCCCTTTTCGATAAAGCGTTCGGGAAAGCCCGAGCGCACGAGGCTGTCGCGAATGCGCAGCCCGAGCCCGCCGGCGATGACGACGCCGCTCGCACCCTGCGCCAGCGCAAGATCGCCCGACACGCTGCCCAGCGACAGGCAGAAGCGGTCGACCGCCGCCGCCGCAAGACTGTCTTCTCCGCTCAGCGCATTGGTCCAGATCGCCTTGTCGTCGAGCCGCGGTATCGCGCGCCCTTCGAGCGCGGCGAGCGTTTCATAGATGTCGACGATGCCGGGTCCCGAGACGATCCGCTCGATCGACACGCGCCGGTGCCGTTTGCGCAGCCGCGCAAGGATCGCATCCTCGATGCTGTCGAGCGGCGCGAAATCGATATGCCCGCCCTCGGTCGCCTGAACGCGGTATTCAGCGCCATCGCGCCAGATATGCGCGACACCGAGCCCGGTGCCGGGACCGATCACGCTGATTGTCCCGCTCGCAGGCAACGGTCCCTCGGGGCCCGTCAGCCGCTCGAAATAAGCTTCATCCGCCTGCGCCACCGCATGGCCCACCGCCTCGAAATCATTGACCAGCACATAGCGGTCGACGTTCAGCTTCTCGTTCACCAGCGCAGGGCGAATGATCCACGGATTGTTGGTGAAGCGGATGATATCGCCGCGCGTCGGCCCGGCGATGGCGATGGCAACCGCGCGCGGCAGGGCGCCGCCCCGCTGTCGCCCGAAATCCTGCCACGCGGTCTGAAAGCTCGCATGATCCTTGGTGTGAAGCGTCGTCGCTTCGCCGAGCGACAGGACGCGGCCGCCTTCGATCTCGGCGATCGCAAAGCGTGCATGCGTACCGCCGATGTCCACCGTGACGATCTGTTCGCTCATGACTCTCCCTTGCCGGTCCAGCACGGCCGATGCCGGGTGGCATGTCGCACAGGCCGGGGTGATGCAACAGGGCATAGCTATGCGCGGGCTCTTGCGATTCTGCTATAGCAACTCTAATTGCGAGCCATTCGCAACTATAAGGGCAAGCCGCATGTCCAGCAATCCGACCGCGCCGACACACGACTGGAATGGAGACAGCAGTACGCGCTGGGCCGCCAATCTGGCGCGCCTCGACATGATGCTCGAGGACTTCGGCAACGCCGCGATCGCGGCGGCCAACGCGCAGCCCGGCGAGCATGTCCTCGACATCGGCTGCGGGTCGGGGACTTCGACCTTTCCGCTCGCGCATCAGGTCGGACCCGGCGGCCATGTCCTCGGCATCGACATCTCCCTGCAGCTTGTCGAGATCGCGCGCGCAGCAACCCCTGCCGGTGCGCCGGTCGAGTTCCGCTGTGCCGATGCCGCCACTGCGCCGTTGCCGGCATGCGGTTTCGACCTCCTCTTCTCGCGCTTCGGCGTGATGTTCTTCGACGATCCGGTTGCCGCCTTCACGCATATGCGCGGCGCGCTGAAACCCGGCGGAAGGCTCGCCTTCGTCTGCTGGCGCGGCGCGCAGCAGAATGACTGGGTGCGCCTGCCGATGGCGGCCATCCGCGACATCGTCCAGCCCGTACCCGCCGATCCGGATGCACCCGGCCCCTTTGCCTTCGGCGACCGGCAACGGCTGGCCGATATTCTTGCGGCGGCGGGCTTCACCGCCATCAATATCGCGCCTTTCGACACGGTCATTTCCTATGGCCGCGGCACGGCGCGCGACGAAGCCATCGACGATGCGCTCGACATGGCGTTTCAGGTTGGTCCGCTGTCCCGGGCGCTCGCCGATCAGCCTGACGATATTCGCGCCCGTGCGGCAACTGCAGTGCGGGCCGCTTTTGCCGACCGACCCGGCGAAACCTCGGTGCTGATCGACGGCGCCGCGTGGATCGTCACTGCCCGAAATTGAATCGGGAGACCGGCGCAGATTTTTCCAAGGCTGCGCCGACACAACTCCGTCTTGTGATTGTCGCCGGGGAGACATCCCGGCCCCGATCTCAAGAGGAACCCGATGCGCAAAACCCTGCTGGCCTCCACCTGCCTGGCCACCCTTCTCTCGACCACAGCCCATGCCGAGACCACGATCAGCACGGCCACCACGACGCCAGTGCGGACATCGACGATCAAGTCGGGCGCCGCCGACGATATCAAGATCGTCGCCGCCGGATCGATCAAACCGACCGTGGCGGGCCCGGCGGTCACGATCGACAGCAATCACAAGGTCGTCAATGAAGGCACCATCGAGTTCAGCAACATCGACGGAGCGACGGGCATTCTCGCAAATGCCGGTACCTCGGGCGGTATCACGAACAGCGCCGCCGGCAAGATCACTATCGGCGAGACCTATGCCCCGACAGACATCGATAATGACGGCGACCTCGACGGCGCCTTCGCGATCGGCAGCAACCGCGTCGGCATTGCGACCGCCGGTGCCTTTTCGGGCAATATCGTCAACTCGGGCGCAATCTCGATCGAAGGCAATAATTCGGCAGGCATCCGCCTTGGCGGTCCGCTGACCGGCAATTTCACCAACGACGGCACGATCAGCGTCATCGGCGACCGCGCGCTCGGCATCGGTCTCCAGAATGTGACGGGCAACGTCCGCCTCGCCGGCACGATTTCGGCACAGGGCGTCGATGCGATCGGGGCGCGGCTTGCCGGCGACATCACCGGCGCGCTCGTCGTCCAGGGTAGCCTGACCTCGACCGGCTACCGCTTCACCACGCCCCCGACCGATCCGTCGAAGCTCGATGCCGACGATCTGTTGATCGGTGGCAGCGCACTGTCGATCGAAGGCAATGTCACCGGCGGCATCGTCCTTGCGGTTCCGCCGAAAGATTCGAGCACGACCGACAAGGATGAGGACAAGGACGGCATCGACGACGACAAGGAAGGCAGCGCCGTTGTGCGTTCCTTCGGTTCGGCGGCGGCCGTCAGGATCGGCTCGGCCGACCGCGCCGTCACCATCGGTCCCGTTGCGGGAACGGGCACCGGCCTCGGCCTGATCATCGACGGCGCAGTCCTCGGCAACGGCCTTTATACCGGCAAGGACGGCAACGGCATGCAGATCGGCGGCCTCGGCGGCGCGGTCACCATCGCCGGCGGCATCGGCATCGGCAGCACCGGCAGCGTGACGGCGCTTTCGAAGGATACGGCAGCGACCGCGATCCGCATCGGCAGCGGCGCGACCACACCCGAAATCCGCAACGCAGGCAAGATCGAAGCGACAACCGGCGGCAATGCCGCAGGCGCGGTGGCGACGGCTGTTGTGATCGATGCGGGCGGCGACGTCCCGCTGATCCGCAACAGCGGCTCGATCACTGCCAAGACCGGCGGCGACAACGGTACGGCGCGCGCGATTGTCGACCTGTCGGGCAAGGTCGCCACGGTCGAGAACAGCGGCACGATCAGCGCCACCGGAGCGCTCGCGTCCTCGGATCGCAACATTGCGATCGACCTGTCGGCGAATAGCACTGGCGCAACGGTCAAACAGACCGCGGTCGCCGCGGGCATCACCGCACCCAGCATCGTGGGCGACGTCCGCTTCGGCGGCGGCAACGACGTGTTCGACATCGCCGACGGTTCGGTGAAGGGCAACAGCTTCTTCGGCGCCGGCGACAACAAGCTCGCGCTGTCGGGTGACGCGACCTACGCCGGCAACGCCCGCTTTGGCGCCGGCAACGACACGATGGCGCTGGCCGGCACGTCGAAATTCACCGGCCTTGCCGACTTCGGCGGCGGCACCGATACGCTGACCATCGGCGGCACGTCGGTCTTTTCGGGCACGCTGGCCAATTCGCAGGGCCTCGCGGTGTCGGTCGCGGGCGGCACCTTCGACATCGGCGGCGCCGCGACGATTTCATCGCTGGCGGTCACCGACAAGGGCACGCTCGCCGTCATGCTCGATACCGGCAGCACGGGGACCAACCTCCAGGTCACCGGTAACGCCAGCTTCGGCGCCGAATCAAGGCTCGCACTCAAGCTGTCGAGCATCGAACAGGCGGAGGGTCAGCATGTCGTGCTGACCGCCGGGACGCTCACGGGTGCGAACAATCTTACCGCCTCGCAGACGCTGCTGCCCTTTCTCTACAAGGGTACGCTGACGTCGAACGCGACGCAGCTGATCGTCGACGTCTCGCGCAAGAGCACGACCGAACTCGGGCTCAACCGCTCGGAAGCGGGCGCGTTCGATGCGGTGCTCGATGCCGTCGTTGCCGATCAGAAGATCGAGGATGTCTTCCTCGGCATCACCGACGGCGACCAGTTCCGCGGCCAACTGCAACAGATGCTTCCCGAGCATGAGGGCGGCGTCTTCGAAACCGTCACCTCGGGCTCGCGCGCGCTCTCGCGTTATCTCCAGGATCCCAGCGCGCCCTATCAGGACGAAGGCAAGTGGGGCTATTGGGTCAACCAGGCCGTCTGGGGCACGTCGAAGAGCGTCGGCAACACCGCAAGCTACGACGTCAGCGGCTGGGGCATCTCGCTCGGCGCCGAAATCGAAAGCGACATCGGCAATTTCGGCGGCTCGATCGGCTATCTGAGCGGCAAGGACGGCAACGGCAGCAACGCCAATGAAGTCAGTACCAGCCAGTTCGAGGGCGCGCTGCACTGGCGCCTGCGTTCGGACGGCTTCCTCGCGAACGCGCGCGTCTCGGGCGCGCCGATCAGCTTCAAGGGCACGCGTATCTTCCGCGCCGAAGCCGGCGCCGAAGACATCGACAAGACGATGAAGGGCAAGTGGGACGGTACGCTGTGGTCGGCCTCGGGCTCGGTTGCCTATGACACGCGCGTCGGCGGTCTGACGCTGCGTCCGACGGTCGCCGTCGACTATTTCAAGCTCAAGGAAGACGGCTATCAGGAAACCGGCGGCGGCGACGCGCTCGACCTCACCGTGCTCAGCCGCGACAGCGACGAACTCGCGGTGACCGGTACGATGACCCTCGGCCTCGAATTCGGCGGTGCCGACGAATATGACGGCTGGACGCGCTTCGAACTCGAAGGCGGGCGCCGCGAGATCGTGAGCGGCGCGCTGGGCGCCACCACCGCCTCGTTCAAGGGCGGCACGCCCTTCACCCTTGTTCCTGATGATCGCACGAGCGGCTGGGTCGGCCGTTTCCGGGGCATCGCCGGCAATTCGGCCTTCCAGGTCGCCGGCGAAGTGTCTGCGGAAGAACAGCAAAGCCATATCGGCTGGGCGTTCCGTGCGAGTCTGCGGGTCGGCCTCTAGCCCCCCGGCCGGCACCGCCCGCAAGGGGGAAGCGTTACCCCTACCCACGCTTCCCCCTTGCCTGGGCAGAAATGAATGACAAAACAGATGTTGGTAACGTCCCCCCTCTTCTTTCCGGCACCGCGGTTGCGCGGCGGCACATGGACGCTATATGACGGCGTCATCAGGGGGACGTATGGCGCAGGGCGAAGCGGCGCTTTTCGACAGAAGATGGCGTTCCAAAGCAAGCAATCCATGACAGAGTCGCGTGATCGAACCGACGCCGCTCAGGGCATTGAAGGTGTATTGCTCGCCAACCGCGACCGCATCGTGCGGTTCCTCGAGGTTCGCGGCGCCGGCGACAATGCCGAGGATCTGTTTCAGGATCTGTGGATGCGGCTGACCGACCGCCGAACCGGCCCGATCGCCGATCCCCTTCCCTACGTCATGCGCGCCGCCAACAATCTGATGCTCGACCGGTATCGCTCGACGCGCCAGAGCGAGCTGCGGGACAAGGCGTGGGGCGAGGCAGCCGCTACCCAAAGTCCCTCGACCGAGCACTCGCTGATCTCGCGCGAGCAGCTCGCGTTGGTCGAGGCAGCCATCGCAGCCACAGGCGAGCGGCCCGCCCGCATCTTTCGCCGGTTCCGTGTCGATGGCGTCCATCAACGCGAGATCGCCAGCGAACTGGGGGTCAGCCTGAGCACCGTCGAAGCCGATTTGCGCAAGGTCTATGCGGCGCTCGCCGCGCTGAGGAGGCAGTTCGATGCAAGCTGATCGGACGAAGACCGAAGCGCGCGCGATCGACTGGCTGATCCGTCAGCGCGATCCCGATTTCGTCGACTGGGACGATTTTGCCGACTGGCTCGCCGAAGATCCCGGACACGCGGCGATCTACGACGCGGTCGCGAGCCTCGACCATGATCTCGACGCGCTGCCGCCGACCTCCAAAGCTGCGGTCGTCACCCTCCCCGGCGCCCCGCGCCGCCCCTCGCGCCGCGCCTGGTTCAGCGGGGCGATGGCCGCGGCGCTGGTGGGCGCAATCGGCCTGTCGGGACTGGATCTGTTCGGCAACGGCGGCCGGATCGAAACGGCGGCAGGCGAGCACCGCACGGTCGAGCTTGCCGATGGTTCGAAGATCGAGGTCAACGGCGGGTCGGTGATCGAGATCGACAAGGATCGACCGCGCTTTGCCCGTCTGGAATCGGGCGAGGCGATGTTCCATGTCGTGCACCGCGAAGATGCACCGTTCGTGGTCGAAACGGGCGGCGCGAAGATCGTCGATCTCGGTACCGCCTTTAACGTCGTGCGCCGCGAGAGCCGGACCTCGGTCGCGGTATCGGAGGGCATCGTGCTCTATAATCCCGACCGCGACAATGTCCGCCTCGTCGCGGGCAAGAGTATCGAAGCACGCGACGGCGACGGCAAGCCGCCGGTCGTGCAGGATGTCGACGTCGCGAACGTCGGCGGCTGGCGCAGCGGATTGCTTGTCTATAACGGCACCCCGCTTCCCGTCGTCGCCGAGGATCTGAAACGCACCGCCGGAATGCAGGTGAGCATCGCACCCGAGGCGGCTGAGCTGTCCTTCCGCGGTGCGCTGATCATCGACAAGAACCGCAACCGCACCATTGCCGACCTCGCGGCCCTGTCGGGAACCAAGGCCGAGCGGCAGGGCGAAGGCTGGATATTAACCCGCTGACGAAACATCCGCGCCCTTCCCTCGCTGCCGCAGCAGCAGCTATCGCGCTGAGCCTGCCCGCACAGGCGCAGGCGGCAGAGGAGCGCGCATTCGACGTTCCCAAGGGTAGCCTGTCGACCGCACTGCCGCTCATCAGCCGCCAGGCGGGCGTCAGCATCAGCGTCGTCGACGCGAAGCTGTGGCAGGCCCGCGTCAAGCCGGTGCGCGGGCGAATGAGCGTCGAAAAGGCGATCCAGCGCCTGCTCGACGGATCGGATGCGCGCGCCGTACGGGTCAGCGCGACGAGCTGGCGCATCGAGCGACGCCCGGCGCCGGCCCGGGTTGCGAGGGTCGCGCCGCCGAAACAGCGAATGCCGCAGCCGCGCGCGCGCGAACCATCGATCGATATGGTCGCACCGGCACGTGACGAAATCATCGTCACTGCATCGAAGACCGACCTTCCTTATTCGCACTTCGCCGGCGTCGTCACCAAACTGGATGGCGGCGATTTGGCGTTTGGGGGTGAGCGCGGAATGGACTCGATCCTCTCGCGCACCGCGACCGTCTCCTCGACCCATCTGGGTTCGGGGCGCAACAAGCTGTTCATTCGCGGGATCGCCGATTCAAGCTTCACCGGGCCGACCCAATCGACGGTCGGCCAATATCTCGGCGATATCCGCCTGAGCTATAATGCGCCCGATCCGGACCTGCGCCTTTACGACATCGACAATGTCGAAATCCTCGAAGGTCCGCAGGGAACGCTGTACGGCGCCGGTTCGCTCGGCGGGATCATTCGCGTCATCCCGAAAGCACCCGACCCGCGCGAAATGACCGTACAGGCAATCGCGGGGCTCTCGATCACCCAGCACGGCGACCCCGGCGGCGATATTGCCGCAATCGCAAACCTGCCCGTTGGCGACGACGGCCATGCCCTGCGCCTTGTCGGCTATATGCTCACCGACGGCGGATATATCGACAATCCGCTGCGCGGGCAGAACGACGTCAACCGCGTCCATGTCCGCGGCGGGCGCGGCACCTTCCGGCTCGAGGCGGGCGACGACTGGGCGATCGATTTCGGCGGTGTCTATCAGGCAATCACATCGGAGGACGCCCAATATGCCGACAAGGAGGGCCCGCCGCTGACCCGCGCCTCGATGGTCGAGCAGAATGCGAGCGCGCGCTACGGCATGGGCACGATCGTGGTGATGAAGGACTGGGGCGACCTCTATTTCCAGTCGTCGAACGCCTTCATCGACCACCGGCTGTTCGAGCGCTTCGATGCCAGCCTGCCCGAGGCGCGGCAAGGAACCGACATGTCGAACGGCGGCGTTTCCGCTCCCCCTTCGGTCGGTGCGGTCGATGTCGAGCGGCTCTTCGCGCCGATCGCAGTCGTTCCCATGAACGATGTCCCGCGCGTGCTCGACCAGCACAATGCGACGCGCATGTTCGTCAGCGAAAACCGCCTGTCGCGCCCCTATCAGGCCGGGCTCGGCTGGGTCGTCGGCGCCAGCTTCATCGACAATCGCGCACGGCAGAACCGCGAATATGCTTATGGTCCACTCCGCACGGTCCTGCCCGGCGTCACCAACCGCATCACCGAATTCACCGGCTATGCCGAGGCGACGGTCGAAATATTGCCCGACCTCATCGCATCGGGCGGGCTTCGCCTGTCGCACGCGCGGCTCGGCGGCGAGGCTGAGGGCGTTTCCTTCGCCCTCGCGCAGGCGAACCGTGCGACGACCGCCTCGCGCCGCGAAACCGACCTGCTACCGTCCTTCTCGCTCCTTGCAACGCCGCTGCACAATGTCCGGCTCTACGCGCGCTATCAGGAGGGCTTCCGGCCTGGCGGGCTCGCGGTCGACGGCAATTTCGTGCGCCGTTTTCTCAATGATCAGGTCCGCACGTGGGAGGCGGGGCTGCGCTTTGGCGACAAGGGGCAGAGCCTGCTCGACGCCAGCATCTCGATCTCGCACAGCCGCTGGCGCAATATCCAGGCCGATTTCATCGACAGCACGGGCTTTCCGACCACCGCCAATATCGGCGACGGCCGCATCACCAGCGTATCGGGCGCGGTCGCGATGCGGCCGACCGAAGCACTGACCTTCGAACTCGGCGCCGTCTACAACCACAGCCGCGTCGACGATCTGTCGCCGCAGATCCTGCCGGTGTTCGACGCGGCGCCCGCGCGGCTCGGCCGCATTCCCAATGTCGCAAGCCATGCCGTGCGCGGATCGGTCAACTATGCCACCGTCGTCGGCGACGAGGATTTCCGCGTGAACGGCTGGGCGAATTATATCGGCCCCTCGCGGCTCGGCATCGGGCCGGTGCTCGGCGAAAGCCAGGGCGACTATGTCGACACCGGCCTCGCGATGCGCGTCGGCAACGAACGCCGCGGCCTGTCGTTGACGCTAACGAATCTGTTCGACTCGCGCGGCAACCGCTTTTCACTCGGGACGCCCTTCGTCGAGGGCAATGAGGGCTTCCTCACCCCGCTGCGCCCGCGCACGCTCCGGATCGCCATCGACGTCGCCTATTGAGGCGACGCCGACAACGTTCCCGGCTCAATCGGCGCCAGATCAGTCCGCGAGCGCGATCCGTTCGTAACGGTCCATATGATGGTCGACGCTGCCGAACTGGCCCTCGATCATCGTCGCGCGCTTGAAATAATGGCCGATCGCCAGCTCTTGCGTGATGCCGATGCCGCCATGCGTCTGGATCGCATTCTGCCCGACGAAGTTGGCGCCGCGGCCGACCTTCGCCTTCGCTGCCGAGACCGCCGCCATGCGCTCGTTCGCGGGCAGGCCCAGCTTCAGCGTCGCCATGATCGTCATCGACCGCGCCTGTTCGACTTCCATGAACATGTCGACCATGCGGTGCTGGAGCACCTGGAACTTCGCGATCGGCACGCCGAACTGCTTGCGCTGCTGCGTATATTCGAGCGTGCCTTCGTGCAGCTTCTGCATCACACCGGTCGCCTCGGCGCAGACCGCAACGGTCGCCTCGTCGACGATCTGTTCGACCAGCGGGAGGCCGCTTCCCTCGCCGCCCAGCAGAGCATCGCCGGGGATCGCGACATTCTCGAAATAGATTTCCGACGCACGGCTGCCGTCGACGGTCGGATAGTCACGGCGCACGATGCCCGGCAGATTGGCGTCGATCAGGAACAGCGACATGCCCTCACGATCGCGCTGATTGCCGCCCGTCCGCGCAGTGACGAGCAGATGCGTCGCCCACGGCGCGGCGTAAACGACGCCCTTATGGCCGTTCAGCATATAACCCGCGCCGTCCTTCTTCGCCGCGGTGCGCAGGTTGGCAAGGTCATAACGGCCCTGCGGCTCGGCATAGGCGAAGGCTATGATCGCGTTGCCCGCGATGATCTCTGGGATCATCGCGTCGGCTTGCGCGCCGCCGACGGCCTTGAGCGCGCCGCCCGCGATGACGACGGTCGGAAGATAGGGCTCGATCCCGATAACCTTGCCCAGCTCTTCCATCACGATCGCATTTTCGAGCGCGCCACCGCCAAGGCCGCCATGCTCTTCGGCAAAGGCGGCGCCGAGCATCCCGAGTTCCTGCGCGAGCGCGGTCCAGATCGCGGGATTACGGCCGCTGTCCGAATTGATGAACTTCTGGCGCGTCTCGAAGTCATAGGTGTCGCCGAGGAAACGGGCGAGCGTGTCGCGGATCATGTCCTGCGTTTCGGTGTAGGTGAAATCCATTCTTCTATTCCCTAATTCCACCGTCACCCCGGCGAAGGCCGGGGTCTCAAGGTCGATGCGTTGAGATTCCGGCCTGTGCCGGAATGACGTCAATTTTCAGAGGCCGAGCACCATCTTCGCGATGATGTTGCGCTGAATCTCGTTCGATCCGCCATAGATCGTCGTCTTGCGCATGTTGAAATAGGTCGGCGCGGCGCGATGCGCATAATCGGGCCCGATCGGGTGCTCGTTGTCGCCCTCTCCGAAACCCCGGAAATAGGGCGCACCATAATGGCCCACAGCTTCGAGCGTCAGTTCGGTCAGTCGCTGCTGGATTTCACTGCCCTTGATCTTGAGCAGGCTCGATTCCGGCCCCGGTCCGCGTCCGGCGTTGGGCCCTGCGAGGCTGCGAAGTTCGGTGAATTCAAGCGCGGTCAGGTCGATCTCGAGCTCGGCGAGCTTGCGCTTGAAGAAGGCGTTGGCGATCAGCGGCTTGTCGCCGTCGAGCTCGGTCCGCGCGATCGCCTTCACCTTCTCGATCCCGCGCTTCGAAGCCGCGACCCCGGCGATGCCGGTGCGTTCGTGCGCGAGCAGGAACTTGGCGCAGGTCCAGCCCTTATTCTCTTCATAGACGCGCTGCGAGACGGGCACGCGCACATCCTCAAGCCACACCTCGTTGACTTCGTGCTCTCCGCCGAGCGTGATGATCGGACGCACGGTGATCCCGGGCGACTTCATGTCGATCAGGAGGAAGCTGATGCCTTCCTGCTGCTTCGCATCCTTGTCGGTGCGGACGAGGAAGAAGCCCCAGTCGGCGTGCTGCGCGAGCGTCGTCCACGTCTTCTGCCCGTTGACGATATAATCATCGCCGTCACGGACCGCCGTCGTACGCAGCGAGGCAAGGTCCGAACCCGAGCCCGGTTCCGAATAGCCTTGGCACCACCAATCCTCGCCCGACAGGATCCGCGGCAGGAAATGGGCCTTCTGCTCGGGCGTGCCGAAGGTGTAGATCACCGGGCCGACCATCGCGAGGCCGAACGGCATCAGGCGGATGCAGTCGGCGCGCGCGGTTTCCTCCGACCAGATGAAGCGCTGCGTCGGCGTCCAGCCGGTGCCGCCATATTCGACCGGCCATGCAGGCGCGATCCAGCCCTTTTTGTACAGAATCTTGTGCCAGGCCAGGAAATCCTCCTTGGATAATTCTTCGCCCTCGTCCTGCTTGCCACGCAGTTCTGCGGGGTAGTTTTCGGCGATGAATTGGCGAACTTCCTGCTGGAAGGCCAAATCTTCGGGGCTGAATTCCATGTCCATCACGAATCTCCCATTGGGCACTGGCGCCCTTATACCGGGCGCTCACCTTTACGTAAACGGCAAGTTGCGACTTGCAACCTTCCCTGCGCGATGAATGCGCGCATCGGCAAGGCTTGTCCAGCGGGAGCGGGTGGGAGATCGAAAGCCGAGCCTAACCGGCGCGGCGCGTGACGAGCACGACGGCGCCGTCGCTTGCGTAAGGTCCGCGCACCTCGGCGATCGACAGGGTCACATCGAGCGCGACGCCTTCGCGCGTGATGATCTGCGACGCAAGGCGCGCGGGCTCGCGGCTCCGGAAAACCGTCTCGAGCGCCTCCGAAAAGGCGGCGCGCTGGCCGGCGGCGAGCAAGGCCGCAAAACGCACGCGCCGGATCGCCGCGGCGTCGACACCGACCAAGCTCGTCAAGCTGTCGTTTGCCGCCTCAATGGCTTCGCGCACCGACAGCCGCGCGTAGCCGACACTGCCGTCGGCATCGATCGCAGTCGCCAGCGCCAGTCGCATATCGCTCGCAGCGATCCCGTCCATCGCTTCGCTGATGTCGCGGAGCAGGATTGCGCCGCCCACCGGCAGGGGAACCAGATCGACGTGCAGCCATTGGCGCGGGCGCAGGATGCCGGGCACATCGCCCGAAAAACGCTCGCGATAATCGATCAGGCGGATGACTCGCTGGAACAGCAGGCTGTCTTCGAGCTGCGGCATCACCGCGGCGAGAGGCTCGCCGACCAGCGCCGCCGCCGCGCGTTCCAGCATGTCGCTCGCCGCCGGATTGACTGACAGGATGCGCCATTGCCGGTCGATGACGATCGCGCCGTCGCGTATCGATTCGACAAGTGCCGCGAGCGAGTCCCCGAGCCTGTTCGCCGGGGTTGCATCCGTCTTTTCGCCATCGAGGCGACGGTAATCGTCGAGCGAGATCAGCACATGCGCATCCTTGCCATGATGCGTCACGACGACGGGCTTGCGCACCGCCTGCAATCGCCAATTGGCGAACCCCCGGATGAATTCTGCCGCCGATACGCGCTGCGGCTCTCGTGCTGTCGCCACCGCCACCCCCTGAATCTGCCCAACTCCTCCCGCTATTTTGGGTTACGATCCACTCGCATTGGGTCTGGAAAGGATGAATCTCGAATTATCCCTTCCGGAACGGCGCCATTATAGCTGCCATCAAACCAGCCGGGCCTTGCCGCAGCGCAGTGCGTTGACCCGCGTATCGGCCTGGCCGACGTGGACCCCGAGCAGCCCCGTGAGATCGGCGAGCACGGTGTCGAGGAGCGGGGCGGCAAGTGCCACGCTTTCGCCCACCACGGCCGTAATCGGCTTGAGATTCAGACCGAGTCCGAGGACATGGACATCAAGTTCCATCCGGTCCGAAAGCGATTTCGCCGCGCCCGCGACCAGCCCGGTGCTCGACACGGTCTTGACCTGCCCGGCATCGATCTCGCTGCGCGAAAAAGCGACCTGTTTTTCATTCAGGTCCGAAAGGACCAGCTCGGCCTCGGCATCCACGCTGACGAGCGGCAATTTCACGACCCGCGCCGGTTGGGGATCGAGCGCGCGTTTCATATCCTGAAAATCGCTGTCGGGAACCGTCCCGATCGCCACCATTGCCGGCGATGTCACGACGCCGAGCGATACCGCAGCGCTGCTGTTCGGCCGACAGTCAATATCGGTGATCCGCGCCGATGCCGATCCGAGTTCGGCCAACAGGGGAATCTGGACGCTCGCAACCGGTGTCGTCACGCGCGTGTCGATCTTCAGGCGCATCTGCGCGGTACGGACGATGACATCATTGGTATCGGTCACTGCGATCAGCGGCGAATCCGCCGGCGGCTCACCGATCATCAGCGCGACATTCACCCCCGATCCACCCGGCAGATTGCCCGCCAGCGACAGGTCGACCTGGCGGTTCGCATTGCCGAGCAGCAACATGGTGCGCAGCAGGCTGAGCGCATTGACCTTGACCGGATTGGCGGCATCGACCCGGATACTCGACGAACGCGGGCCGAGGTCGATCGCGCGCGACGGCAGCAGCGCCCGCGGCAGCGCACTGTTGGCGATATTTTCGAGCGCCGTTGCCGCCTGCCCGTCCGACGCGGCCGCCAGCGCCGATACCACCTGCGGCAATGTGGCCTGCGTGTCGAGCGTCTGGCCAAAGGTTAGCACATCGGCGTCGAGTTCGGTCCGCAGCGCCTCCGAAAAGGCGAGCAGGTCTATGTCGGTGCTGGCGAGCGCATTATAGTCCATCACCGAAAGATTGACCTGGCTGCCGGTCAGGCCCGAAAGGAGCGCGTTCGGCAGGCCGCCGTTCAGCGCCGCAACCCGCGACCCGAGCGAGAAGGCGGCATAGCCGCGCCGCGCGCCCGTCGCGGTCGCCCGGATGATGCTGTCTTCCCTGCCGGTCAGGAAACTGCCGAAGAAAAGCGGCCGGTCGCGCGTCAGCGTGATGCGCACCGCGTTCGGCGACGCGCCGCCGCCCGCAAAGCGCTGTTCGGCCTGTTTTGCCGGATCGGCGGTATAGGTGCCGGGGGTGAGCGCGGCGATGCGGATGCCGCAGTCGCAATTGGCCGCGATAATCCGCTCTGCCGCCGCGCGTTCCTCGCCCGGCCGGCCCGCCGCGGCCATCGCCGCCGCATCGGCGATGCCCTGGAGCTTGCGGCGGTCGAGATAGAGCGAGCCGAGGTCGACCGCGAAGGCCGCCGACCCGATCAGCATCGTCATGCCGAACGCGGTCGTGATGCTGATGCTCGCGCGGCGATTGCGGACGAGGCGGCGAAGGAAAGGCAGGATCGCCATCCTCAATCAACCGGCAATTCGAACGTCGCACGGGCCCGAATGACATTGCCTGGCGACGGGACGAAGCTGGACCGCAGGAGGCTGGTCTGCGGCGCAGTGAAGGTGACCGCGACGGTGACCGCTTCGGCGGTTTCTGACACAGCGACGCTGTGCGTGCCCTCGACTGCCTGCAGGCTGCGCGCCACCGCGCGCGACGCGACCGCGCTGCGGTCGGCGGCGTCGAGACCGACGATCGCGGCACGGGCACCGTCGTTGGCCGCCTGCTGCACATTGTGCGCGAGCATGAAATATTGCCCATAGACCAGCACGCCCATCAGCAACGCGAGGAGCAGCGGCAGCACCAGCGCCATTTCGACGATGGCAGCGCCGCGCTCCTCGCGCGCTAGGGTAAGGCCGGTCGGGGCGATCTTGCGGACGCGCCGCGAAAGTCGGATGGAGCCTGTCATGCCGGCAGGATGCGTCAGGCAAATGAAAGCGGCGTCGAGAAAGCCCGACGCCGCCTTTGCGTATTTTACAGAATTTTCCCGCGACGGAAGCGCGCCGATTTGCTCGCGCCCCGGCTATTCTTGACGCACTGCCAAGATTGCCGCCACTTCCGCTCGCGAAAAATGCATATTATCCGGCGTCCTGCAGCTTGTCCTGCGTGCGCAATTCGAAGTCCGAGGCATCGTGCCGCTCGTGCAGCTGACTCGCCGGGTCGCCCATCACGCGGTTGACCATCCGCCCGCGCTTGACCGCCGGCCGCGCCGCGATCTGGTCGGTCCAGCGCTGGACATTCTTGTAATCCTCGACCTGCAGGAATTCGCCCGCGTCATAGACGAGCCCCTTGGCGAGCGCGCCATACCAGGGCCAGATCGCCATATCGGCGATCGTATAGTCGGCGCCCGCGATATAGTCATTGTCCGCAAGCCGGCGATCGAGCACGTCGAGCTGGCGCTTCACTTCCATCGCATAGCGGTTGATCGGATATTCCTGCTTCGTCGGAGCATAGGCGTAGAAATGACCGAAGCCGCCCCCGAGGAACGGCGCGCTGCCCATCTGCCACATCAGCCACGACAGCGTCTCGGCGCGCCTCGCGGGGTCGGTCGGCAGGAATTCGCCGAATTTTTCGGCGAGATAGATCAGGATCGCGCCCGATTCGAAGACGCGGATCGGCTCGGCGCCGCTGCGGTCGACGAGCGCGGGAATCTTGCTGTTCGGATTGGCATCGACGAAGCCGCTCGAAAACTGGTCGCCGTCGCCGATCTTGATCAGCCAGGCGTCATATTCGGCGCCGCCATGCCCCGCCGCGAGCAGCTCCTCGAGCATCACGGTGACCTTCACCCCGTTGGGCGTGCCAAGCGAATAGAGCTGCAGCGGATGCTTGCCGACCGGCAGATCCTTGTCGTGCGTCGGCCCCGCGACCGGACGGTTGATGTTGGCGAAGCGCCCGCCGCTTTCCTTGTCCCAGGTCCAGATTTTCGGCGGCACATATTCGCTGTTATCGGTCATCGGAAAGCTCCTGGGCTGATTTTTGTACTGACCGGTAACTTAATTGGCGATTGCCGTTTGTCCACCCTCCCCGCCTCAAATAATGTTTGCCCCGCGCAAAGCCGAAATCGCTTCGGCGTCATAACCGAGTTCGGCGAGGATCGCGCCGAGTTCATCCGCCGCCGGCTGCCGTCGATGTACCACCAG
>CBJKNR010000011.1:0-23661 GCA_966417555.1 uncultured Sphingopyxis sp. | reverse complement strand
CGGTTTCACCCTGCTCTTTGCAGCAGTTCGGGGCGCAGCTTTCGCTTTCGCCTTGGGCTTTGCAGCCTGCTTCGGCGCTGCTTTCGGCTTTGCCGTAGCGGTTTTCGGCTTTTCGGGCCTGGGTGTCGCCGCCATCAGATCGGCGAAACTTTCGTCGATGCATTCGCGAAAGAAAGCGATGTCGGGCATGATCGACCGCTCGCCGATGATCGAAAAGGCGATGCGGCCGTTATAGCTGGGGGTCGCGACGAACAGCCCCATATTGTTCGCGAGCGGCGCCATGCCGTGCTGTTGCACGAGCTGCGCGCCCGCAAGATAGAGCGGAACCTGCGCCCCCGGCACGTTCGAGATGAAGAGGTTGGTGCCGCGCACCGCGAAGCGCTCGCTGGTGACGAGCCGCGCGACCGCCGCCATCGTCGCGCCCGGAATATGCTGCGACAGGTCGGTCATGATCCGCGCGCTGACGCCTGCTTTGGCTTCCTTCGCCTCGAGAGTATAGTCGCGGATCGCCGCGAGCCGTTCGAGCGGGTCCGCAATGTCGGTGCGCACCGGCACGCTCATCGCCGACACCTGGTTGCCGGGCGTCGAGGCCTTTCCGCCTTTCCCGCGCAGATTGATCGGCGCGACAGCGACAATGCTCTCCTGCGGCAATTCCTGGTGCTTTGCGAGATATTTGCGCAGCGCGCCGCCCACCGTCGTCAGCACGACGTCGTTGACGGTTGCGCCCGGCACCTTCTTGCGGATTTCGGCGACGTCAGCCAGCGCCACCGTCGTCGCGTCGAACATCTTGTGCGGACCCACGGGCACGTTGAAGCGCGTTTCGGGGACGCCTGCGGTCATGCCGCCCTCCGAAATCGACTTGCGCGCCGAAGCGACGATCGCGGGCGACATCTTCATCAGCGCGTTCATGAACTTGACCGGCGACTGCATCGATGCCGACCAGGCGCGCGAAACGACCTCGGCGCTCGACGGTGCCTTGCCGAGCGCCTCGACCGGCGGCGGCTCGGCTATCGCGGGCGTGCCCTTGGCATCGATGTCGCTCATCGCGATGAAGGCGTGCGCGCCCGACGCGCCGTCGACCGCGGCATGATGGACGCGGTGGAGCATTGCGAAGCTGCCCTTGGGAATGCCCGGAATCCGGTCGAGCCCCTCGATGATGTAGATGTCCCAGAGCGGCCGGTTCATATCCATCGGCTTCGAGAACCAGCGTGCGACCGCGATGCAGAATTGCCGCCAGTCGCCGGGCTCGGGCAGGCGCGCGTGGCTCATATGCGCCTCGATGTCGAAATGCTCGTCCTCGACCCAATAGGGATGATCGATGTCGAACGGCAGGCGGTGGAGGCGGCGCTTGAACAGCGGCGAGGTGTCGACGCGGCTTTCGACGTGGCGGATGATGTCCTTGAAGCGCACGAAGCCGCCCGGCGCGGTCGAGGGGTCGTAGATATAGACGCCCATGATATGCGTCAGATTGTTCGCAGTCTGCGTGTAGAGGAACTGGGCGTCCTGCGCGCTGAGCTGTTTGAGCATCTTTTCCTCCTAAACCGCCGTCATTGCGAGCGAAGCGAAGCAATCCAGAGTGTGTGTAAACCGCCCTGGATTGCTTCGCTTCGCTCGCAATGACGAAGTTGAAAACGGCACTTTCATTCGCCACCCCCCGGCCACCGATCCGTCAGCGCCACCGTCGAAAGCCGCATCGTTTCCATGACATTGGCGAGACCGCGCAGTTCCACGAGCAGCGCGCGGCGCGCCGCGAGGTTGACCGGCGTCGCCCCGTCGGCGAGCCCCATATGGCGCATCAGCGACAGGCCGTTGGCGAACAGCAGTTTCCCGATCGCCGCCTCGCTGCTGATCCGGCGCAGCAGCCACGCCTGCCGCCCCTCGACGAGCGCCGCATCGAGCAGCGCCTTTTCGTCGACGGCATCGCCGGGGCTGGCGCGCGCGAGCTGTTCGGCGACGACCGAATAGGCCTCGGCAAAGGGCAGCAGGATCGCGTGGCCGACGACGGGCTGGCAGCGGCGGAGCAGCTGTGCAATGCCGCGGTCGCCGCTCGCAAGGCGGCGATCCCACACGGGATCGATACGCGCGAGTTCGGCCTCAATCGCGGCGCGATGTTCGTCGCGCGGGGGGTAGAAGAATTCGAATTTGAACAGGTCGCGAAGGCGATCGATCTTCGCCCAGAAGGCGGCGGTCGCATCGCCGCTGTCGGCGTCGCGCAGATCGAACAGCGCGAGTTCGATCATCGCGCGACCCAGGAAATGATGCGCGATGATGTTGCGGTAATAGCTCGCCATGGGATGTTTGGCGGGGTCGATCGAATAGACATTTTCGCTGCCCGCCTCGTAGCGCGCGAGCAGCCCGCTCGCGACGAGCGTGTCGACCGTGGCCGACAGCGCGGCGTCATCGCCGCTTTCGAGCTCGTTGCTGAGCCGGATATCGCGCGCCCGCGCCCAGTCGGTTACCGCGCCGATCGCCCCGAGCAGTTCGGCCGAGGTCGCCCCGCGCGGCGCCATGCCGAGCAGGATCAGGCACATGACCGACGTGACGGTAAGCGGGGTGACGCGGTTCGCCTCGACCGCGACCGCGAAGGCGATCTGTTCGAGCGCGCGCCTGTCGTCGGGACCGGGCGCGGTGTCGATCACGACCGGCTCGCCGATGTCGAGACGGATGCGGCCCGAAGGCTCCTTCAGGCTCTTCATATAGCCGAGGAACCACGACAGGCTCTCGGGCTTCTTGTTCCGCCCGGTCTGTTCGGCGGCATATTCGTCGACGTCGCGGATGAGGTCGAAGCTGGTGACGAAGGGCACGAAATGCACATCGCGCGTCCCGGTCGCGTGCGCGGCGTCGAGCACATATTTCATCAGGCCATATTTGGGCGGCATCAGCTTGCCGAGGCGCGAGCGTGTCCCCTCGAACGCCCAGCTCAAGGGGAAGCGCTTGGCGAGCAGTCAGGCGATATAATGGCGCAGCACGAGCTTGTAGACCGGCTGGTCCTGAAAGCTCCGCCGGATGAAGATCATCCCCGAGCGGCGGAAGAATTCGCCCATCACCGCAAAATCGAGGTTGGCGCCGCCGAAGCTGTGGAGCATCGGCAGGTCGTTCTCATAGGCGAGCCGGCTCGGCGTCGCGCCGTCGATATAGGTTTTGTGCGTGAAGAGGATCGCGGTGGGATGTTCGCGCAGGATCGAGCGGAGCTTTGCCAGTTCGGCCGCGTCGATTTCCATCTCGGGCGCGTAGCCGCCGAACATCATGCGATCGAGCCGCGCGCGCAGGTCGAGGAAGAGCGCCGACGGCCGCGCGATGACTTCCTTCATCAGCGGCCGCGCCTCGCGGAACAGGTCGGCGACCGGACGCCCCGTCTTCTCCGAAAGCTCGGCGAGCGCGGCGCGGAATTTGGGACTGGTGCGCAGACCGTCGGCGACGAAGCGCGGCACCTTGTAGCGCGTCCCGCGGACGCCGCGTTCGGCAACGTCGAGCGCGAGCGCCGCCTGCCGCGCGACGAAGCCCGCGAATTCAGGGCTGTCGGCGCCTTCGCCATCGCCGCCGCCGGTCTGCTTGCAGAAACGGTCGCGGAGCGTGTCGAGCGTCGCCGCCTCGCCGACCAATATCTGCGCGCGGCGCCGGTCGCGGAGCAGGATCAGCCGCGAGCGCAGCGGCCCCGGATGGCGCGGGTCGCCGAAGATCAGGTGGCGGAATTTGAGCGCGCGGCCCTTGTCGAAGCCCGGGATGCGCCACGCGACGCGCAGCGGCACGACCTGCCGCGACGCCGCGCCGCCGAGCCGCGCCTGCAGCACGTCGACGGGCAGCGCATGATCGCCATCCTCGATATCGAGGCTCGCCCATGCGGGCTCGTCATCGCCGCCAAGATCGTTTGACGTCGAATGGATCCAGTCGAGCAGGATGCGCCGCTCGACCCCGTTGCGCGCGTCGATGATGTAAAGCCGGTCGGCTGCCTGTTCCGCCACGATTCCGGTGCGGGGCGTGCCGTCGGCCATGATCTAGGACCCCTCCGCCATTGCGAGCGAAGCGAAGCAATCCAGTGTTGGGCATTCCGCCCTGGATTGCTTCGCTTCGCTCGCAATGACGAGGTGATACATGCTTTAGGCTGCCCTTCCCTTCGACGGGCCCCGCTTTTTGGCGGGGGCCTTTTTCTTCGTGGTGGACTTCTTCGCTGCCGCCTTCCCGGGTTCCGCCTTTTCGGCCCCGGCTTCGGGCGGCGCCGCTTCGGGCGCCGCATCCGTCGCCACCGATTCCACGGCGCTTTCCTCCGCCTGCCCCAGCGTGCGCAGGAACATGTTCCGCACATCGCGGACATGCGTATTGATCGTCTTCACGCTCCATTTCGAGGTATCGACCGGCGGCAGCACGGTGACGCGGACCGTTGCCGGACGCATGACGAACTCATTCTTGGGCGCGACGTCGGTCGCGTTATGAATGACGATCGGGACGATCGGCACCCCCGCCTGCATCGCGAGGTGGAAGGCGCCCTTCTTGAACGGCTCAAGCTTCGGCGTCAGGCTGCGCGTGCCCTCGGGCGCGATGCAGATCGACTTGCCCTCCTTCCGGATCGCATCGACGAGCGGCTCCATCGCCTTGATCGCGCTCTTCCCGTCGGCGCGGTCCACGAAGACGGTGCCGCCCCACTCCATCAGCTTGCCGAGGATCGGGATATCCCTGATCTCCTTCTTCCCCACCCCGCCCATATCGCGGCGAATGAGCTTGGCGAGGATCATCACGTCGGCCTTGCTCTGGTGGTTGAAGATGAAGACGCACGGGCGCGACGACCAGAGGTAGCGCTCGTCCTCGACCTCGAGCTCGACGCCGGTGATCGCGGTCGCGAAGTCGCCGAACAGGCCCATCGAGAAATTGACCGCCTCGCGCTGCGAGCGCGTCAGCGCCCAGATCGGCAGGCCCGCGGCAAAGGCGCCGACGAGCGAGCCGGTGGCGTAGATGGTGCGGGTGTAATCGATCCACGACGGCGTGCCGCGGCTCGCGAAGCGCTGCACCGGCCAGTTCCGCTCGTCGGCGATGCCCTTCAATTTCATGTTCGGGTTGAGCGGACGCGGCTTGCCGACGCGTTCGAGCAGCTCGATATCGTCGTCGCTGTCCGAATAGAAAAAGCTCTGGTCGAGATCGAGGCCATATTCGGCGGCGAGTTCCTCGGCCGCGAGCACCTTGCCTTCGCCGAAGCACAGGGGCCGGACGATCTCGCCGGTGAAGACGCCGTCCTCGATCTCGTAGGCCGAACATTTGATGTCGGTGATGCCGAGGTCGCGCGCGGTCGGTTCGATCTGGTAGATCGTCGCCGACGAGATGATCGCGACGCGGTGCCCTTTCGCCTGATGCGCCTCGATGATCGCGCGCGTCTCGGGATAGATCTTCCGCGCAATATGCTTCTTGTAGAGTTCCTCGCCGAAGGTGACGAAGCTTTCCTCGTCGACGCCCTTCATGAATTTGGCGGCGGCGGTCATCAGTCCCGAGAAACCGATCTGGCCGAGGCTGTGCTGTGCGACGACCTGCGCGGTCTCGGCAATCTCCTCGACCGACATTTCGCGGCGCTGGAATTTCTCGCGCAGCATCGCGGTCGCCGAATAGCCCGAGATGATCGTCCCGTCGAAATCGAAGAGCGCGGCGATATGCGGTCCGGGTTCGGAGCTCAGAACTTCTTCCAAATGCGGCTGCGGCCTCGGCACGCGCATCTCCCCACGGGCGGCTATGTTGCCGCTTTACCCAAGCACAGTGGCAGTAAAGATGGCGTTTATCAATGGCCCGAAAGTGCCGACGCCTCCCGCGCCAATGCTTCGATCCGGGACGGGTCGAGCGGACCCGACGGGACGACCCAGCTGCCGCCGACGCAAAGCACCGGATCGAGCGCGAGCCATTCGGGCGCGGTCGCGGCGCTGATGCCGCCGGTCGGACAGAAGTTGATCCCGCCGAACGGGCCCGCGAGCGCCTTCAGCGCCGGGATGCCACCGCTCGTCGCCGCGGGGAAGAATTTGAAACTGCCGAGGCCGAGGTCGAGCCCCGCCATGATGTTCGACGCGTTGGCGACGCCGGGCAGAAAGGGAATACCGCTTGCCACCGCCGCTTCACCGAGGCTGTCAGTGAGCCCGGGCGAAACAATGAATTCCGAGCCCGCGTCGATCGCGTCCTTGAGCATGTGGGGGTTGAGCACCGTTCCCGCGCCGACGACCGCGCCGGAGACCGCTTTCATCGCCCGGATCGCATCGAGTGCGGCGGGGGTACGCATCGTCACTTCGAGCACCCTCAGACCGCCCGCGACCAGCGCCTCGGCCATCGGCACCGCATCCTCGACGCGGTCGATGACAATCACCGGGATAACCGGCGCCAAACGCATGATCTGCTCGATACCGCTGTCGGACATTTTATCACTTCCTTCGTCATCCCGGCGCAGGCCGGGATCTCATCGTTTCGTTTGACTTCGCCGTCGAGGTCCCGGCCTGCGCCGGGATGACGGAAAGTTGGAAACTAGATGACCGTCTCCATCGCCGCGAGCACCGCCGACCCGCCCTTTTCGGCCTCATCGGCGTGATGGCGGAACAGCGCGAAGAGTTCGCGGCCGACGCCGACGGCCGGGGGCGGCGCAGCGGCGGGCTGGCGCGAGGCCCATTCGGCTTCGTCGACGAGCGCGATCACTTCCCCCTTCACCGCGCAGACGCGAACGATATCGCCGTCCTGAAGATAGGCGAGCGGGCCACTCACCCCATCGGTGCCGGGCAGCGCTTCGGGCGACAGGTGGATCACTGCGGGCACCTTGCCGCTCGCGCCCGACATGCGGCCGTCGGTGAGCAAGGCGACGCGGAAACCCTTGTCCTGCAACACACCCAAGGCCGGAGTCAGCTTGTGCAGTTCGGGCATGCCGTTGGCGCGCGGCCCCTGGAAGCGCACGACGACCACGACGTCGCAGTCGAGTTCGCCCGCCTTGAACGCGGTGAGCACCTGGTTCTGGTCGTCGAAAATCCGGCACGGCGCCTCGATCGTCCAGCGATCCTCGGCGACCGCGCTCGTCTTGATGATCGCGCGCCCGAGATTGCCCGCGAGCAGGCGCATCCCGCCGTCGGGCGAAAAGGGCGCCGCGACGGGGCGCAGCATCGTGTCGTCACGGCTTTCCACCGGTGCGGCTTGCCAGTGGAGTTCGTCGTCGACGAGCACCGGTTCCGACGCATAATCGGCCATCGTGCCGCCGACGGTCAGCACATCGCCGTGGAGCAATCCGGCATCGAGCAGTTCGCGCACGACATAGCCGATCCCGCCCGCGGCGTGGAAATTGTTCACGTCGCCCGCACCGTTCGGATAGACGCGCGCGAGCAGCGGCACCGCGTGGCTCAGTTCATCGAAATCCTGCCAGTCGATGACGATCCCCGCCGCGCGCGCGATCGCGGGCAGATGGATCGCATGATTGGTCGAGCCGCCCGTCGCGAGCAGCCCGATCGCGGCGTTGACGATTGCCTTTTCGTCGATGCAGCGTGCGAGCGGGCGATAATCGTCGCCGTCCCAGCCGATCTGCGCGATGCGGTGCGTCGCGGCGCGTGTCAGTTCCTGCCGCAGTTTCGTACCCGGATTGGTGAAGGCGCTACCGGGGATGTGCAGCCCCATCAGCTCCATCATCATCTGGTTCGAATTGGCAGTGCCGTAGAAGGTGCAGGTTCCCGCGCCATGATAGCTCGCCGCCTCGGCTTCGAGCAGTTCGTCGCGCGACGCCTTGCCCTCGGCATAGAGCTGGCGGACGCGCTGCTTTTCCTTGTTCGCAAGGCCCGAGGGCATCGGCCCAGCGGGAACGAGGATCTGCGGCAGATGCCCGAAGCGCAGCGCGCCGATCAGGAGGCCGGGGACGATCTTGTCGCAGATGCCGAGCAGCAGCGCGCCCTCGAACATCGCATGGCTGAGCGCGATCACCGTGCCCTGCGCGATATTGTCGCGGCTGAAGAGCGACAGGTCCATGCCCGCCTGCCCCTGCGTCACGCCGTCGCACATCGCGGGCACCCCGCCCGCGACCTGCGCGGTGACGCCGACTTCGCGCGCGAACAGTTTGATCTGCTCGGGATAGCGGCCGTAGGGCTGATGCGCCGAGAGCATGTCGTTGTAGGCGGTGACGATGCCGACGTTCATCGCCGCGCCGGTGCGGATGACGGGCTTGTCGTCGCCCGCCGCCGCAAAGCCGTGCGCGAGGTTGCCGCATGACAGGTTGCCGCGGTTGGTGCCGGCCTCGCGCTGGCGCTCCATGAGTTCGAGATAGGCGGCGCGGCGCGCCGCGCTGCGGGTGATGATGCGGTCGGTGACGGCGGCGATGGTTGGGTGGAGGTTAGTCATAGGACAATACTCAATCCCTTCTCCCCTTGGGGGAGAAGGATACGATGCCTTGCGCCTTTGGCGCTAGGCGTAGTTGGATGAGGGGTTGCGAGCCAAGGGCTCGCGCGCTCGCTATGCGAGAGCATACCCCTCACCCAGCTGCGACTAGCCAGCAAGCTGGCAAGTCTGCGCAACCCTCTCCCGCAAGGGGAGAGGGGATTTATCTCTTCAGTCATGCCAGCTCGCTCCGTCGCGCTCGATCAGCGCGATTGCACTCGACGGCCCCCAGCTTCCCGCCGTGTAATTCTGCGGCGCCAAGTCGACCGCCGCCCAGGCATCGCGGATCGAATCGATCCACTGCCACTGTGCCTCGACCTCGTCGCGGCGCACGAAAAGGGTCTGGTCGCCTTCGATGAAATCGAGCAGCAGGCGCTCATAGGCGATGCGCCGCCGCTCGCCCGCGAAGCTGTGCGAGAGCGACACGTCCATCGTCACTTCCTTGAGCTTCACGCCCTCGCGGTCGAGTCCCGGCTGCTTCGCCATCACCTTGACCCTGATATTCTCCTCGGGCTGCAGGTTGATGATCATGCTGTTCGCATTCAATTTGCCCGCGCCGACGCGCGCGAAAATATTGTGCGGCACCGGCTTGAACTGGATCAGCACTTCGGACTTGCGCCCGGGCATGCGCTTGCCGGTGCGCAGGTAGAAGGGCACGCCCTTCCAGCGCCAATTGTCGATGAACGCCTTCAGGGCGACAAAGGTTTCGGTGTTCGACGGATTGCCGAGTTCGTCGGCATAGCCCGCGACCGCGCCGCCGCTCACTGCGCCGCTGGTATACTGGCCCTTCACGCTATGCGTCTTCACATCGTCGGCGGTCATCTTGCGCAAGCTGCGAAGCAGCTTGACCTTTTCGTCGCGCACCGCAGTCGACGAGACGCTCGCGGGCGGCTCCATCGCGATGATCGCGAGCAGCTGGAGCATATGGTTCTGCACCATGTCCTTCAATGCGCCGACGCCATCATAATAGGAAACGCGGCCTTCGAGCCCGACGGTCTCGGCAACGGTGATCTGGACATGGTCAATCGCCTGCGCGTTCCACAGCGGCTCGAAGAGCATGTTGGCGAAACGCAGCGCGAGGAGATTCTGGACCGTTTCCTTACCGAGATAATGGTCGATGCGAAAGACGCGGTCCTCGGCGAAGGCGTCGCCGACCTCGGCATTCACCTCGCGCGACGAGGAGAGATCGTGGCCAATCGGCTTTTCCATCGCGATACGGCATTCGGCGCAGGCGATGTTCGCGGCCTTGAGGCCCTGCGCGATCGGGCCGAACATCGACGGCGGGGTCGAGAGATAGGCGCCGATCGGGCGGCCGAGGCGATCGCCGAGCTGCGCCGCAAGTTCGTCATATCCTGTGCCGGCGCCCGCATCGACGGGGCAATAGTCGATGCGTTCGAGGAAGCTCGCAACCTCACCGTCGTCGATCCGGTCGTCGGGAAGATGCTCGGTCAGCGCCTTTGTCACCATGTCGTGGCACGCGGCGCGATCCATTTTCGACCGTCCCGACGCGACGATCGTCAGCGCGTCTTCGAGCAGCCCGTCGACATGAAGATTGTAGAGCGAGGGAAAGAGCATGCGCTGCGCGAGGTCGCCCGTTGCGCCAAACAGGATCAGGGTTTCGACTTTCACGCTCACAACAGTCCCCTTGGATAGTTTTTCGGAATTGGAGGATGCACCCCGCGAATGCAACGCGCATACGTAAGCCGCATACGATGTCTCCCCCTTGGCAAATTCATCGCACTTGCCATAGGGAACGGCCATGCCCGACGCAGCCAGTCCCTATGATGTCATCGTGGTCGGCGGCGGTGTCAATGGCGCCGGCCTTGCGCGCGACGCCGCCGGGCGCGGTGCAAGGGTACTGCTGCTGGAGGCGGGCGACCTGGCCGAGGGCACTTCGTCGAAGTCGACCAAGCTGATCCACGGCGGGCTGCGCTATCTCGAACATCATGAATTCGGCCTGGTGCGCGAGGCGTTGAAGGAGCGCGAGATATTGTGGGGCATCGCGCCGCACATCATCCGCCCGATGCGCTTCGTCCTGCCCTATCGCGACGGGCTGCGCCCGCGCTGGCTGCTTCGGCTCGGCCTGTTTCTCTACGACCATATCGGCGGCCGCAAGAAGCTGCCCGCGACGCGTTCGGTCGACCTTCGCCGGCATGGAGCGGGCGCGCCGCTGCAGCCACAATATGTCAAAGGCTTCGAATATTCAGACGGCTGGGTCGACGATGCACGGCTGGTGGCGCTCAACGCGCGCGACGCCGCCGATCGCGGCGCGCGCGTCCGCACGCGCACCCGCGCCGAGATGCTCCACTGCGAGGACGGACTATGGATCGTCGACGCACGCGACGATCAGGGGCATCGGTATCGCTTCACCGGGCGAAGCGTCGTCAACGCCGCCGGCCCGGCCGTGCTCGATCTGCTCAGGCGCGCCGACGCCGAGCCTGATCATCGGATGCGGCTCGTGCGCGGCTCGCATATCGTCGTGCGAAAGATATTCGATCACGACTATGCCTATTTCTTCCAGCTGCCCGACGGGCGCATCTTCTTCGCCATCCCCTATGAGCGCGATTTCACGCTGATCGGCACGACCGATCAGGATCACGAAGGGCCGGCGAGCGAGGCGAGGGCGAGCGACGAGGAAATTGCCTATCTGTGTGAAGGCGCGAGCCTCTATTTCCGCACGCCCGTCACCCCCGCCGATGTCGTCTGGACCTATTCGGGGGTGCGGCCGCTGGTCGAGGATGGATCGGGCCGCCCCGAAGCGGCGACGCGCGGATACCGGATCGACCTCGACATGGCCGAAGGGGCGCCGCTGCTCACCATCTACGGCGGCAAGATCACCAGCTATCGCCATGTCGCCGAAGAAGCGGTCGACGAACTCGCCGGGCATATCGACGCGCTGGCGGGCAAGCATTGGACGGCGAAAGCGCCGTTGCCGGGCGGCGATTTTGCGACCGACGGGATTGCGGCGCTGAAGGCCGAATATAGGCTCACCTATCCCTTCCTTTCCATGGCGACGGTCGACCGCATCGCCCGCGCCTATGGCACCGATGCGCGGCGCTGGCTGGCCGGCGCCGCGGGCTGGGACGACCTTGGCGGCGAGATTGCCCACGGCCTCAGCATCGCCTAAGTCCGCTGGATGGTGACGCGCGAGTGGGCGCGGACGACCGATGACATCCTCTGGCGGCGCAGCAAGCTGGGGCTGCATTTCACTGCGGTGGAAACCGAACGTCTGGCGGGTCTTGTGGAGCATATCGCCGCCGAAGCGCGCCTGACCGACGCCGAATTTTCCGGCGGCGAGCGAAGCCGCTAATCGGCGCCGAACTGCTCGGCGAGCTTGGCGCGGCGCGCCTTCCATGTTTCGGCGAGCACGGGCACATCACGGAGCGCGCGCAGATCGGCAACGCGATCCTTTGCCTCGCCGCCGATCAGCAGGCCGAACAGCGACGCGAGCGGCCATTCGGGCCAGGGCCGCTCGACAAGTTCGAGCGTGTCGCCCGCGCGCACCACCCCGGGTTCGAGCACGCGGTAATACCAGCCCGACCGCCGCGTCCTGACGACCGCGGCCATCACGCCCTTCGCGCCGAAGCGATGATCGAGCTTCCAGCACGGCTGGCGCGCCTGCGTGACTTCGACGAGCGCGGTGCCGAGGCGAAAGCGGTCGCCGAGGAAGACGCTGTGTTCGTCGAGCCCCGCGGTCGAGATATTCTCGCCGAACGCACCCGGCGCGTCGAGCAAGGGCGCATCGCCGAGCTGCCCCCGCCACCAGTCATAATGATCGGCGGGATAATGGTGGATCGCCTTGTCGATGCCGCCATGGACAGTACGGTCGGCCTGCTCGTCACCGACGAGGCCCATCGCGTCGACGGCGACGGCGTCCGCCACCGGCAACTTGCCGATCGCGCTCGGCTCGTCGCCGCGAAAGGGACGCGCCTTGCCGGTGAGGACGGCGAGAATCTCGGTCTTCATGCCGCTGACTGCATAGGCCCGGCGGCGCAAATGGCAACGTCAGGTTTCAGCGGCGAGCGGTGATGCGGCGGGGCGCGTCCGCGTCGCCAGCACGATCACGAGCCCCGCAAGCGCCATCGCCGCCCCCGCGACCGACACCGCCGGATAGCCGAGCCCGAGCCCGATCACCCCGCCCCCGACCGCGGCGCCGACGGCGTTACCGAGATTGAAGGCGCCGATATTGACCGCCGAGGCGAGGTTGGGCGCATCCGACGCCGCCTCCATCACGCGCATCTGGAGCGGCGGGACGATCGCGAAGGTCGCGACACCCCAGACGAAGATGGTGATCGCGGCGGCGAGCGGCTGGAACATCGCGCCCGCGAAGACGACGAGCATCGCGGCGAGCCCCGCGAGCGAGACGATCAGCGTGCGGTCGATCGACTTGTCGGCGAAGACGCCGCCGAGCCAGTTGCCGACGGTGAGCCCGAGCCCGTAGACGACGAGCATCGCGGTCACGAACAACGTCCCCGCCCCGGTCGCCTCCTTCAGGATCGGGGCGATATAGGTGAATACGGTGAACATCGCCGACGAACCGATCGCGGTCAGCGCGAGCGCGATCAGCACCTCGCGGCGCCTGAGCACGCCGAGTTCGGCGAGTATGTTGCCGCCTTCGTCGCGCCCGATGTCGGGAAGCGCGAAGCGGAGCGCCGCCATGGTGAAGAGGCCCCAGACGGCGATCGCGCCGAAGGCAGTGCGCCAGCCGAAGCTTTCGCCGATCCACGGCGCGAGCGGGACGCCGATGACATTGGCGAGCGTCAGCCCCATGAACATCGCTGCGACCGCGCTCGCGCGCTTTTCGAGGGGCACGAGGCTCGCCGCGACGACCGAGCCGACACCGAAGAAGGCGCCATGGTTGAGCGAGGTGATGACGCGCGCGACCATCAGCGTCGCATAATCGTCCGCGACCGCCGACAGGAAATTGCCGAGCGTGAAGATGCCCATGAGCGCGATCAGCAGCGTGCGCCGGTTCATCCGCGCGGTGGCGAGCGTCATCAGCGGCGCGCCGAGCATCACGCCGAGCGCGTAGGCCGAGACGAGCAGGCCCGCGGCGGGGATCGAAACCCCAAGCCCCTCGGCCATGTCGGGGAGCAGGCCCATCGGGGCGAATTCGGTGATGCCGATGCCGAAGGCTCCCGTCGCGAGCGCGAGCAGCGGAAGATTGATTTTCATGGGCTTGGATCCTGTCAGACGAGCGGCGGGTTCAGGCGGGCGAAGCCGGCCTGCTGGCGGTAGGGCGTGTGCGGATAGGGCGGCAGCATGTCGCTCGCGGCATCGAGCGCCGCCACCTGCTCGGCGGTCAACGCCCAGCCGACCGCGCCGAGATTCTGCCGGAGCTGGTCTTCGTTGCGCGCGCCGATGATCACCGACGACACGGTCGGGCGGCGGAGCAGCCAGTTGATCGCGACCTGCGGCACCGTCTTGCCGGTTTCGGCGGCGACAAGCTCGAGCGCGTCGATCACGCGGTAGAGCAATTCCTCCGCCACCGGCGGCGCGAACTGTTCAGTCTTGTGAAGGCGGCTGCCCGCGGGGGCCGGGCGCCCGCGTCCGATCTTGCCGGTGAGGCGGCCCCAGCCGAGCGGGCTCCAGACGAGCGCGCCGATACCCTGATCGGCGGCGAGCGGCATCAGATCGGCCTCGTACGCACGGCCGATCAGCGAATAATAGACCTGATGCGCGACGAGGCGCGGCGCGCCGAGCCGGTCGGCGGCAGCCTGCGCCTTCATCAATTGCCAGCCCGGATAGTTGGAAACGCCGGCGTAGCGCAGCTTGCCCGCGGCAATCAGCGCCCTGAGCGTGTCCATCAGCTCGTCGACCGGGGTCGAGGCGTCGAAGGCGTGGAGCTGGAGAAGGTCGATATGGTCGGTACCGAGCCGCCGCAGCGACGCTTCAACCGCGCCAATCAGCCGGCTGCGCGACGCACCCCAGTCCTGCGGCCCGTCGCCCATCGGCAGACCGGTCTTGGTCGAGATCAGCACCGCGTCCCGGCGCCCCCTGATCGCCGCGCCCAAAATCTCTTCGGAGGCGCCGTTCGAATAGACGTCGGCGGTGTCGAACAGCGTCACCCCGGCGTCGATGCTGATGTCGATGAGCCGCCGCGCCTCGGTCGCATCGCTCGTGCCCCATGCGCTGAACAGCGGCCCCTGGCCGCCGAAGGTGCCGGTCCCGAAGCTCAAGGCCGGAACGCGAAGCCCCGACGATCCCAATTGACGATATTCCATGATCCACCCTTTCGGTTGCGTTGAACGCATAGATGGACTCGCGTCACCCATCGGAGTAGCGCCGGATCAGGCGGAGGATTTTTGATATGAACGCAAAGATGGATGGCGGCGGCGACCGCGCGCGATCGATGGAAGTGTTTGCGGCGACCGTGGCCGAGGGCAGTTTTTCGGCGGCTGGCCGCTGCCTCGGGCTCACTCCCTCGGCGGTGAGCCGCACGATCGACCGCATCGAGGCGCGGCTCGGCGTGCGGTTGCTGTTGCGTTCGACGCGCGCTCTGACGCTGACCGCCGAGGGCGAGGCCTATCTGCGCGCCGCGCGGCGCATTCTCGCCGACCTTGGCGATGCCGAACAGGCGATCGCCGATCAGGGTGCGCCGCGCGGGCGGCTGCGCGTCAGCGCGGCGCAGGCGCACGGGCGGCTCACCATCGTACCGCTGATCGGCGAGTTCGTGCGCCTCTATCCGCATATCCTCGTCGACATCAGCCTTGCCGACCGGCTGGTCGATATTGCGGCGGGACAAGCCGATGTCGCGATCCGTTTCGGCCCGCTCGCCGACAGCCCGCTTACCGCGCGCAGGCTCGGCGAAAGCCGCCGCGTCATCGTCGCCTCGCCCGCCTACCTCACGGCGCACGGCACGCCGCGCCGCCCCGAGGATCTCCACGACCATAATTGCCTCAATTTCAATTTCCGCCGCGCCGAACCGGTCTGGCCATTCCGCGACGGCGCGCGCGACTATGCGCTGTCGGTGCAGGGCAATATCGAGGCGAACAATGGCGAGACGCTGGGGCAGCTTGCCGCCGCCGGGGTCGGCATCGCGCGCGTCGGCGCGTTCAGCATCGCCGACCAGATCGGAAGCGGCGCGCTCGTGCCGATACTGGAGGCGTACAACCCCGGCGACGTCGAGGCGAGCCACGCGGTTTTCGCCGGCGGCGCGAACACGCCTGCGCGCGTGCGCGTGTTCGTCGATTTCCTCGTCGAGCGGCTGGGTCGTGCGGGTTGAGACGCGCGCCTGTTGCTGCCGTTATTCTCCCCTTCCGCTTACGGGAGAGGTCGGGGGAGGGCCGTGAGGTTGCCGATAACCCTTCCCGCTGCGGCCAGGCAGCAGGCTGCCAAGCCTCGCTGCCCCTCCCGCAAGCGGGGAGGGGAAACACGCGCAAGTTTCAAACATCCGCTCACCACCCCAAAACCGACATCGCCGGGAAGAAATGCCCATGCCTCCGGCGCAGACGGGAAAACACCCTTGCCCGTCCCTTGCCGATGCTTACATACCGACGCACGATAATTTCCCGATGGACGATGAGGATCGCCTTGCCATGCACCGTAAAGCCCTGTCCGCGCCGCTGGCGCTGGTTGCCCTTTTCATGACCCCGGCAGCGGCAGCGGCGGCCGAAGCCGCGGCGGCATCGGCACCGGCCCCGGCGCTCGCCTATCCCGACACCACGCGCGGCGACACGGTCGATCCGCAGTTCGGGGTCGATGTCGCCGACCCCTATCGCTGGCTCGAGGACGACGTCCGCGTCAATCCGAAGGTCGCCGACTGGGTCGCGGCGCAAAACAAGGTCACCGATGCCTATCTGGACACGCTGCCCGGCCGCGACACGTTCAGGAAGCGGATGACCGAGCTTTACAATTACGAACGCTTCGGTCTGCCGACCAAGGCGGGCACGCGTTATTTCTATACCCGCAACGACGGGCTCCAGCCGCAATCGGTCCTCTATGTCCGCGAGGGGCTGAAGGGCGAGGGCCGCGTGCTGATCGACCCGAACCTGTGGACCAAGGACGGCGCAACCGCGCTTGCCGAGTGGAGCCCGTCGGAGGACGGCAAGCATCTGCTCTATTCGGTACAGGACGGCGGCACCGACTGGCGCGTCGTACGGGTGATGGACGTCGCAACCGGAAGCGACCTGCCCGACATGATCCGCTGGGTTAAATTTTCGGCGCTCGACTGGGCGAAGGACGGCAGCGGCTTTTATTATTCGCGCTTCCCCGAGCCGAAGCAGGGCGAGATTTTCCAGTCGCTCAACGAAAATCACAGCGTCTATTTCCACAGGCTCGGCACGCCGCAAAGCGAGGATGTGCTGATCCATGCGACGCCCGACAAGCCGAAGCTCAACAACAGCGCGGTCGTCACCGACGACGGCCAGTATCTGCTCGTCGTCTCGTCGGAGGGCACCGACGAACGTTACGGCCTGACGCTCCATCCGCTCGGCAAGCCCGGTGCGAAGCCGATCGTGCTCGTCGACGATTATGCGAACAATTGGGAATATGTGACCAACGAAGGCACGCGTTTCACCTTCCTCACCAACAAGGGCGCGCCGCGCGGGCGGATCGTGTCGCTCGACATCAAAAAGCCGGCCGAGCTGACGCAGCTGGTCGGCGAGAATGAGGCGACGCTCGTCGGCGCCTCGCGCGTCGGCAATCGCCTGATCCTCTCCTATCTCGGCGATGCGAAGTCGGAGGCGCGAATGGTCGCACTCGACGGCAAGCCCATCGCGAACATCAAGCTCGCCGACATCGGCGCCGCGACGGGCTTCGGCGGCAAGTCGAGCGACCCCGAAACCTTCTACAGCTTCTCGAGCTATGCGCGGCCAACGACGATCTATCGTTTCGACACGCAGACCGGAAAGAGCGAGATTTTCGCCGAGCCGAAGCTGACCTTCAAGCCCGCCGACTTCAGCGTCGAACAGCGTTTCTACAAGTCAAAGGACGGCACCGAAGTGCCGATGTTCGTCGTGATGAAAAAGGGCCTCGACCGCAGCAAGGGATCGCCGACGCTGCTTTACGGCTATGGCGGCTTCAACGTGTCGATGACCCCCGGCTTCTCGCCGACCAAGCTCGCCTGGGTCGACAAGGGCGGCGTGCTCGCGATCGCGAACCTGCGCGGCGGCGGCGAATATGGCAAGGCGTGGCACGACGCCGGCCGCCTCGACAAGAAGCAAAATGTCTTCGACGACTTCATCGCCGCGGGCGAATATCTGATCGCCGAAGGCATCGCGGGCAAGGGTCAGATCGCGATCGAGGGCGGGTCGAACGGCGGCCTGCTCGTCGGCGCGGTGACCAACCAGCGCCCCGACCTGTTCGCTGCGGCGCTGCCCGCGGTCGGCGTGATGGATATGCTGCGTTTCGACCGCTTCACCGCGGGACGCTATTGGGTCGACGATTATGGCTATCCGTCGAAGGAGGCCGATTTCAAAAATCTGCTCGGCTATTCGCCCTATCACAATATCCGGAACGGCGTGTCCTATCCCGCCGTGCTCGTTACGACCGCCGACACCGACGACCGCGTCGTGCCGGGGCACAGCTTCAAATATACCGCCGCGCTCCAGCATGCGAAGGCGGGCGACAGGCCGCATCTGATCCGCGTCGAGACGCGCGCGGGCCACGGCAGCGGCAAGCCGACCGACAAGATCATCGCCGAGGCGGCCGACAAATATGCGTTCGCGGCGAAGTGGACCGGGCTCGCGGTCGAATAGTGAGCTACGCCCTCTCCTTCTCGGCGACCGACCCCGCCGAACTTTGGGCCGAAGCGGGCGACGCGGCGGCGGCGCTCGTCGCGGGCGAGCCCGACGGCGTCGCCAATATGGCGAATGTCGCGGCGCTGATCTGGCAGGCGATCCCCGATTTGAACTGGGCGGGCTTCTATCGATTCGACGGAACCGAGCTCGTGCTCGGCCCGTTCCAGGGCAAGGCGGCGTGCATCCGCATCGCGCTCGACAAGGGGGTGTGCGGCGCCGCCGCGCGGCTGCGCGCGACACAGCGGGTCGAGGATGTCCACGCCTTCCCCGGCCACATTGCCTGCGACGCCGACAGCCGCAGCGAGCTGGTCGTGCCGGTGATCGCGAACGACCGGCTGGTCGGCGTGCTCGACCTCGACAGCCCGCTGCCCGCGCGTTTCACCGCCACCGACCAGGCGGGCGCCGAAGCGCTTGTCGCGCGGATCGCTACCGCGCTGGCGGGATAGAGGACGCCGTCATTAGCGGCATTGGGGTGGCTTCCTGCCATTAACTTATCCGTCATCCCGGCGAAGGCCGGGATCTCACCCTCTCGGAATGACGCACCGGCGAGATCCCGGCTTTCGCCGGGATGACGATGCAATATAGGGTCCGCTGCCGGCTGTACTTCCCCGCCCGTAAACGGACGCGGCGCCCGCCTCGCCACTCTGCGCCAAATCGGGACAGAAACTTCGAGGTTAACGGAATCGCGAAAGGGCGCCCTTTTTGCTAACAAGCTGTTAACCAATCGGTTCGGGCCGAGGGAACAGGGAGCTTGTCATGCGCACGTTGGTGTTGTTGGGAATGGCCGCAGGGTCGCTGTTGCTGGCGGGACGCGCCGGCGCCGAGCAGCCGGCGCTGGACTATGGCGTCCCCGCCGATCCTGATTCCCGTGTCTATACCGGCTACCCCGACCGCATACCGAGCGAGGTCGAATATCGCCGCGTATCGGGCTATGATGCCGAGGGGCGCTGGACCGGCACCTGGGACGGCACCTATGAAACGCCCGACGGCCGCCGCTACGAAGGCCGGTACGAAGGCACGGTCGAGGGCCATGGCGCCGCCTGGCCGCCGCCGCCCGCTCACGATCCCTATTATTACGACGGGCGCGACGCCCGTTACGACGAAGAGATGGAACGCCGCTGTGGCCGGGGGGGCACAGTCGGCGGCGCGGTTGTCGGCGGGCTCGTGGGGGGCATCGCCGGCAACCGCATTGCCGGGCGCGGCGACCGCACCGCCGGCACGCTGATCGGCGCCGGCGTCGGCGCGCTGGCCGGCAGCGCGATCGGCAATGCGGCCGACAGGAAGAAGTGCGACGAATATTGGTCGGGCCGCACCGTCCGCTATCGCCATGACGGCGGCTATTATCAGGGGGCCTATTATCCCGGCGGCTATGCAACGACGTACCACCATGGCGGCTATGGTTACGGCTATGGCTATTACACGCCCGGCGTGGTCGTCACGACGGTCATAAACGGCGCGCCCGTCGTGACCGAAACGGTCGAGACGTCGACGCGCACCTATTATGAAAATGTGCCGGTGCGGAAGCGCTATGCCGCGAAGAAGAAGTGGAAGCCGAGACCCAGGCCCGCGCCGCGCTGCGTCTGCTGATTGGCAACAGGTCTGGTCGCCTATGCTGGTCTCATGGCCCGTCATCCGTCCGGATGGCGGGCCTTTCCATATCGAAGCCCGGCTCGCCGCACGGCAGTCACGGTTCAGCGGCGCGAAAGCATCATCAGCGTAGAACGGCGATATTGCGGGCCGGACCATCCGGGGCCCCACAGGGAGTTTCCCTTCATGCGTAAACTGACCAGCTTAACCACCGCGGCGGCGATCGTCCTGACGTCGGTCGGGCTTGGCGCCGTGCCCGCCGAAGCGCGTGGGCGCCATCATGGCGGCTGGGGTTATCGCCACCATGACCGCATCAGCACCGGCGACGTGCTCGGCGGCCTGCTGATCATCGGCACCATCGCGGCAATCGCGAGCTCGGTGAGCAAGGACAGGCGCGACCGCGCGCCCGACCATCGGTACGAGCCGCCCTATCGCGACAGCGAGCGGCAGGATGTGCCGCGCTACGAACCCGAAGCGCAGGGCGACATCACCCCCGGCGCCTATGGCCGCGGCGAAGCCGAAAGCCGCGCCGCCGATGCGTGCAGCTGGGCGGTCGAGGGCGAGATGGGCGACGACGCGCGCGTCGACAGCATCACCGGCACCGAGGCCTCGGGCGGCGGCTGGTACGTTACCGGCACCGCCTCGCGCCTCGGCGGCGAAGTGCGGAGCTTCGGCTGCAGCTATCGCAACGGCCGCGTCGTCGACGTCAATTTCGGCTGACCCGATCGCCAAACAGGTCAAAGGCCGCGTGCTCTGCAGCACGGGGCCTTTTCTTTATGAACGCCAGCAAAACCAAGGCTGAACGCCAGATAAGCGGCAAGTTCAGCACCGCGTCACTGCCGCTTTGGTAAACCATCCTCAACAGGCCGCGACATGCCGCCTGCGCTTTTGAGGAGACCGAACCATGGCTATCAAGACCAAGCTGACCAAGGCCGCAATTGGTGCGGCCACCGCCGGCGCGATGCTGATGAGCGCCGCCCCCGCCGCGGCGCGCGACCGCTACGACCGCGACGGGATCAGCGCGGGCGAAATCATCGCCGGCGCCGTCGTGATCGGCGGCCTCGCCGCGATCCTGTCGAGCGCCGACAACGACCGCTACGACCGCTATGATCGTTATAACGACCGTTATCGGGGCCGCTATGACGACCCGCGCTACGGCTATGGCTATGACTATCGCCGCTATGGCAACAGCCGCAGCGCGGTCAGCCAGTGCGTCAACGCCGTCGAACGCGGCAGCCGCCGCTATGGCCGCACCGACGTCACCGAAGTGACGAGCATCGACCGCAAGCGCGACGGCTATCGCGTCAAGGGTCGCGTCGTCGTCAACGATGGCTGGGGCGGCCGCTGGGGCCGCGGCGGCTATTATGATCGCGGCAAGTTCACCTGCGACATCCGCTATGGCCGCGTCGACGACATCCGCTTCTCGGGCCTCGGCTAAGCGCCCGAACGGCTGACAATCGGCCCGCCCGTGCCCCGGCACGCGGCGGGCCTTTTGTTGTACCGGACGCTCGCCCCTCTTCGGTAACCCGCCCGCTTTACCGTATCCGATACCGATTCCGGCCTTGCCATCGCGCGCACATCCCGCAAAGTCGGGCTTTTCCGAGGGGGATCCGAACCCATGCGCCGCCGTACACTTCTTGCCGCCGTCCCGGCCGCCGCCTTGCTACCCGCCGCGGGCGCCGCACGAGGCGCAAGCGCGCCCGCCGTGCCCCCGGTCTGGGAAGCGGACGCCGACCGCTTCCTGCGGCCCGACGTCCGGGGCGGCGACCGCCCGGTCGGCGCGAGCTTCGCCTCGCGCACTGCCGCCTATGGCTTGAACGGCGCGGCGGGGACGGCGCATCCGCTCGCGACGCAGGCGGGGATCGACATGCTGAAACGCGGCGGATCGGCGGTCGATGCCGCGATCGCGATCAACGCGTGCCTCGGCCTGCTCGAACCCACCGCGAACGGCATCGGCGGCGACGTCTATGCGATGATCTGGGACCCGAAGACGAAGAAACTCGCGGGGCTTGCCGGGTCGGGCAAAAGCCCCCGCGGTCTCGACCTCGCGACGGTGCGCAGCCGCGCCAGGGGCGGCACCCTGCCCGCCTATGGTGCGATCAGCGTGTCGGTGCCGGGCACGGTCGACGGCTGGTGGACGATGCACCAGCGCTACGGCAGGCTGCCCTGGAAAGAGCTGTTCGAACCGGTGATCGCCCACGCCGAGGCGGGCGCGCCGGTGCCCGACATGATCGCCTATTATATCCGCCGCAGCCTTGCGGGTTTCCGCCAGCCCGGCCGCGGGATCGAGGAAATCGACAATGCGCTGCGAACTTACGGTATCAATGACGGCAAGGGGCCGGCCGCGGGGCAGGTTTTCCGCAATCCCGACCTGGCGCGCACCTTCCGCCTGATTGCCGAGGGCGGGCGCGATGCCTTTTACGAGGGCGAGATCGCGCGCACGATCGACGCCTATTTCAAGCGGATCGGCGGCTGGCTCCGCTACGAGGATCTCGCCGCGCACCGGTCCGAATGGATCGAACCGCACAGGACCGATTATCGCGGCACCGACGTCTATGCGCTCGGCGCGAACACGCAGGGCATCGCGACCTTGCAGATGCTCAACATCCTCGAGCATTTCGACCTGAAGGGCGCGGGCTTCCAGTCGGCGCTGTCGATCCATCTGCAGGCCGAGGCGAAGCGCCTCGCCTATGAAGACCGCGCGCGCTATTACGCCGATCCGCATTTTGCCAAAGTGCCGGTCGAATGGCTGATCTCCAAGGATTATGCCGCCGAGCGCGCCAAGCTGATCCGCCCCGACCGCCTGCTGACCCCGGTCCATCCGGGACGGGCGCCGAGCCGCGGCGACACGACCTATTTCAGCTGCGCCGACAAGGACGGGATGATGGTGTCGATGATCCAGTCGAACTTCCGCGGCATGGGATCGGGGCTGGTCGCCGACGGATTGGGCTTCATGTTCCAGGATCGCGGGCAATTGTTCAGTCTGCAGGACGGGCATCCCAATATCTATGCACCCGGCAAGCGGCCGTTCCAGACGATCATCCCGGGCTTTGCGGCGCATGGTCAGGTACCCTGGATGAGCTTCGGCGTGATGGGCGGCGACATGCAGCCGCAGGGGCAGGCACAGATCGTCGTCAATCGGGTCGATTACGGGCTGGAAATCCAGGCCGCCGGCGATTCGCCGCGCTGGCATCATGAGGGGTCGTCCGAAACCATGGGCGAGGATTCGCCCGGGCTTGGCACGAACGGCCTGCTGCGGCTCGAAAGCGGCGTCCCCGAGGCAAGCCGGCGGCGGCTCGCCGACATCGGCTGGACGATCGGCGAATCCGACGGCGGGTTCGGACGCTACCAGTGTGTCGAGCATCGCATGGACGGCGATACGCGCGTCTATGCCGCGGCGAGCGAGATGCGCGCCGACGGGTGCGCGCTGGCCTATTGAGGCATCGGGCGGCCGCATAATTCGCAGATATTGTCAAACACGATATACGAAAATTTACCTTCCTCGTTTAGGACTGGTGCCGGGACCAATGAGATAACCGTCCGAGGTGGGAATCGGACGGCAGATGTTGAGTCGCGCATGTCGAATCCCGAGGCCCCCCCCGCCTCTTCGCCACCGGATGAAAAGCGCCAGCCGCGGCAGTCGCGTCTGGTGAAGGGCGCGCTTGCATGCGCGCGGCTGGGGCAGTTCGATGTCACGATCCGCAACGTGTCCGAAAACGGTATTGGCGGACAGGCGCCCGCAGCGCTCAATATCGGCGAGCGAATCACCGTGTTTCTCCCAGGCCACGACCCCATGCTCGGCACCGTCCGCTGGGTGGTCGACAAAAGATTCGGGATCGAAACCGACCGGACGATCGACCCGAGCCTGCTGCGCGCCGCGCACGGCGGGGTCGCGCCGGCGACCCACGCCGTCGCTTCGGGTTTCGAGATCGTCCCGCCCCCCAGCGCACCCGCACGCCGCCCCGGACTC
>CBJKNR010000010.1:0-24260 GCA_966417555.1 uncultured Sphingopyxis sp. | reverse complement strand
GTCGCCCTGCAGCACGCCCGCCTGGATCGCGGCGCCGATCGCGACGACCTCGTCGGGGTTCACGCCGGTATGCGGTTCCTTGCCGAAGAAGTCCTTCACGACCTCGCGGACGCGCGGCATGCGCGTCATGCCGCCGACGAGCACGACCTCGTCGATTTCATTGGCGCTGACGCCGGCATCCTTGATCGCCTTCTTGCACGGCTCGAGCGTGCGCTTGATCAGCTCCTCGACGAGCTTTTCGAGATCCGAACGCGTGATGGTCTTCACAAGGTGCTTCGGCCCGTTGGCGTCGGCGGTGATAAAGGGCAGGTTGACCTCGGTCGTCGCGGCCGACGACAGCTCGATCTTCGCCTTTTCGGCGGCTTCCTTGAGCCGCTGCAGCGCGAGCTTGTCGCCGCGCAGGTCGATGCCTTCGTCCTTCTTGAAGCCGTCGGCGAGATATTCGACGATCTTGCTGTCGAAATCCTCGCCGCCGAGGAAGGTGTCGCCGTTGGTCGACTTCACCTCGAACACGCCGTCGCCGACTTCGAGGATCGAGATGTCGAAGGTGCCGCCGCCAAGGTCATAGACGGCGATCGTCTTGTTCTCCGTCTTGTCGAGGCCATAGGCGAGCGCGGCCGCGGTCGGCTCGTTGATGATGCGCAGCACCTCGAGGCCCGCGATCTTGCCGGCGTCCTTGGTCGCCTGACGCTGCGCGTCGTTGAAGTAGGCGGGAACGGTTATGACCGCCTGTTCGACCTTTTCGCCCAGATAGGCTTCGGCGGTTTCCTTCATCTTCTGAAGGATGAAGGCGCTGATCTGCGACGGCGAATAATCCTCGCCGCCCGCCTTGACCCACGCGTCGCCGTTCGATCCCTTGACGATCGAATAGGGGACGAGTTCCATGTCCTTCTTGGTCATGGGATCGTCGAAGCGGCGGCCGATCAGGCGCTTCACCGCAAAAATGGTGTTTTCGGGGTTGGTGACGGCCTGGCGCTTCGCCGGCTGGCCGATCAGGCGCTCGCCATCCTTGGCAAAGGCGACGATCGACGGGGTCGTGCGCGTGCCTTCGACATTTTCGATAACCTTGGGTTTTCCGCCTTCCATCACCGCGACGCAGCTGTTCGTGGTGCCGAGGTCGATCCCGATCACTTTGGCCATTATTCACTCGTCCTTGTTGCTTCTCTGGCGCCCTGAAAAGGCACGCCGTCCATGGGTTTCATAGGCGCGATATAGGTGCGCTAATCCTTGGCACAAGGGCTTTCAGGGCTTATCGAGGGTGCGAAAATGTCGCGCTTTTACGGAGTCCTCCCAAAATGAAACCCTTCGCTCTTGCCGCTCTTGCCGCCACCGCGCTCAGCCTGGCGGGCTGCGGCGAAAATCTCGGCGCCGGACAGCCGCTCAACGTGGTCAGCGGCCATATCGTGATGGGGGCGACGCCCGACCGTCCGGCCGTGGGCTATTTCCGCGTGCAGGGCGGCCCGCGCGACGTCGAGCTGGTCGCGGTGACCGCCGACCTCGCGCAGCGCGTCGAGATGCACGAGAGCGTGCGCGAGAATGGCGTCACGACGATGAAGCCGCTGCGCCGCGCTGCGGTCCCCGCGAAGGGCGAACTGGTGTTCAGGCAGGGCGGCAAGCATCTGATGATCTGGGGCATCAACGGCGCCGCGGTGCGCGCGGGCAAGCTGCCGATGGCGTTCGTCTTCACCAACAACAACAACGAGCGCATCCTCTTCGACATGGTGATCAGGCCCGCCGAAGGCGCCGAAGCCACCGATCATGGCGCGATGGACCATGGCGCCGAGAAGGCGGCGGGCGCGAAGAAATAAGAGTGGCTTCCCACAATCCGTCATTGCGAGGAGCGAAGCGACGCGGCAATCCAGAGTGGCGTACACCGCCCTGGATTGCTTCGCTCCGCTCGCAATGACGAGCATGTAATGCAGCGCCCCTCCCGACCCCTGACGACCGGCGAAATAGCGCTCGCCCGGACGGTGTTCGGCGATGCGATCGCCTATGACCGCGTGCGGGTGAACCATCACAAATGGATATTCTTCCAGCCGCGCCACATCGTGATGGCACCGATGGGCAGCTTGCACTTCAACCCGCACGGCGATCTTTATTGCGACGATTTCAGTTCGGCGTCACAGCGGCTCCAGGGGCTGTTCATCCACGAGATGACGCATGTCTGGCAGGCGCAGACGCGCGGGCGCTGGTATCTGGTACTGATGCGCCACCCGTTCGCGACCTACAGCTACAGCCTCAAGCCCGGCTGGCTGCTCGCCCGCTACGGGCTCGAGCAGCAGGCGGAGATCGTCCGCCATTACTGGCTGCTCACCCAAGGCGTCACCGTGGGCGGTGCGCCGGGGGTCGAGGCCTATCGCGCGATTTTACCGTTCGACGCGCGCTAGGGCCCGGCACCCGGTCCTGTTACTTGCCGAACAGCTGCGCGCAGCCATTGCCTCCCCAGCTATAGGTGATTTCCGTGCCCTTGGTCACATAGTCGATGATCATGCCGTCCCGCAGCTCGAAGCTGGCGGTGCATTCGATCGGCGTTTCGGATCGCGGCGGGGCGCCGCCGACGCACATCATGCCGCCGTTTTTCGAATTGGGATCGGGAACATACATGTTCCCGGCGCCGCATCCCTGCGAGGGATCGGGGCCAAGCATCACCCCCGTCTTGTAATAACGAAGGAAACGCTTGCCGGCGCGACCCTCGAAGTTCGTCGGCGGGCCCCAGCTCGCAACGAGTTCGGTTTCGCCGTGGGTGATCCATGATTCGAGCGCGCGCTGCACCGCCGCGGGTTCGCGCCTTTTGCGCGCCCTGGCGATCGCGCCATTGGCTTCGGCTTCGGCCATGATTGCGGCGGCGCGCTGCTGGTCCTTCGCGTCGGCCTCGACCACCTGGCCGGCGATCGCCTGCGCTTCGGCCAGCGCCTTCTGCCGCCGGGCGTCGAGGCTCGCCATCTCGCGCTCGAGTTCGGCGGCCGAGCGCGGCGTGCTGGCGGGGCGTGTGCCGTCGGTCCACATCGAGTTCCACGCAAGGTCGGTGATGTCGCTGGTCGTGACCGGCCCCATGAACATCCATCCGCGGTCGGTGAGGTCGAGCTTGCGCGCCGCGAGGCGCTGTTCGCTATTCTTGGGACCCATGTCGCAGGCGAAGGCGATCAGTGCTTCGCCGACCGGGTTCGTCGGCTGCTTGGCCGGCTGATCGGGCGCGGTCGTGAGCTTTCCGCCGCGTGGCGAAACCTGGATGAGCTTCTCTTCGAATGTGTTCCGGCCGCAGTCGATGATCATGTTCGACGACACCCAGTCGGGCGCTTTCGCATTTTCGAGTACGGTGATCGTTTCGAGCTTGTAGGTCTTTTCGGCGAAGGGCACCGCGTCGAGATAGGTTTCGTCGACGACGACGAAGATGCGGCTCGGCTTCTGGCCTCCGGTGTAAACGAGCCATCGGTCGCCCGCGATTGCGGGCGATGCAAGCATGGCGCATGTGCACGCCAGAGCGATGCCATATTTTCTCATTCCGATACCCCCGCGGCAGACCTGTTCACGACAAAGACGGACCGGCGCAAGAAATTCCTTGGGGGCCCGATCTCCTTGCGACCTGACCGAAATTTCCACGACGGCGCATCTTCCTTATCCGGCCGGCTACCGGCGGCTGTGATCGGGCTCACAGCGTCGGCGTCCCATCCGCGCGCGGTGCAGGAGCCGGAGGCGGCATGCCGCCCCCGGTCCTTTTTGTTAGTGCTGCATATCCTTGTGGTCGGCGTGACCCGATTTGTCCTCGCCCTTCTTGTCGCAGCAGCAGCCGTCCTTCATTTCCTTGCAGCAACAGCACGCCTTGGCGGGCGTTTCGGCGGCGTGGACGGCGGTGGGTGCGGCCAGCGCGATCGCCAGCACGAACATGATCTTCTTCATTTCGATACTCCTTTTGAATGACAATATGGGTTGGCATTCAAAGGCGCGGCGGCTCGGCTTCCGGAAGCGGGCGCAGCCCTTCGAGCCGCGGCGGGACAGCGGCGAATTGCAAATCCCTTTCGGGCCGGGCCGGTTCGAGAATTGGTGCCGCGGTGTCGATCCCGATACAGGGAAATGCGCAATCGGGATGGACATGAAGCCCGTCCTTCTTTGCGGGCACCGTGGGCGCGGACATGCAATCCGCCATCGCCGCCGCCCCGGTGTCCGCCGCGCGGGCGCCTGTGCACAGCGGGCTGCCCGGACCGGTCGCGAGCAACAAGGCTGCGACCAGCAACAGCAGGAATCGGAACGGGCGGTGCCGGGTCATCAAGGAGCGATTGTGTAGGCGAAACGCCGATACGTGCAATCGCAAAAACGGAATGACGCACGGAAGCGAGCTCGCCATGCGCCCGGTTCTGCGGGAGCCGTCATTCTTCGCTGGTCAAAGGGACGGTGTTCGTCCTATGTTCCGCCAATGGATGGAACCTCGCTCGTCGTCGCCCTTTTTGCCCTTGCCGTCGGCGGCCTGATCGGCTGGCTTTTCGCCGGTCGCCAGTCAGGGGCGCTCAAGGCCGAGCGCGACGGGCTATCCGAACGGTTCAGGAGCGCGGTCACCGACCTCGCGGCCGAGGCCGAGGCACGCAAGGCCGCCGATATCCGGCTCGCCGCGCTTCTCAGCGAGCAAAAGGCGCGCGACGAGGCGCACGATGCGCAGATCGCGCAGCTTCGCGACGCGCAGGCGGCGCTTACCGCGCAGTTCCGCGAGGTCGGGCAGACGATGCTCGGCGAGGCGCAAAAGGCGTTCCTCGAACGCGCCGACGCGCGCTTCCGGCAGAGCGAGGAGACGGCGGGGCAGAATCTGAAAGCCTTGCTCGGCCCGGTCCACGAGCGACTGCAGAAATATGAGGAGGCCGTCGGCAAGGTCGAGGCCGAGCGGCGCGATGCATTCGGACTGCTGCACGGACAGATCGCGGCGATGCGCGAAGGCACCGAGCGTGTGTCGAGCGAGGCCGCGAAGCTCGTCAACGCGCTGCGCAACGCGCCCAAGGCGCGCGGGCGCTGGGGCGAGCAGCAGCTGCGCAACGTGCTCGAAAGCTGCGGACTTTCCGAACATGCCGACTTCCAGACCGAGGTCAGTATCGACGGCGGCGAGGCGGGCCGGCTGCGCCCCGATGTCGTGGTGAAGGTGCCGGGCGGGCAGAGCCTCGTGATCGATGCCAAGGTGTCGCTCAACGCCTATCAGGATGCCTTCGGCGCGGTCGACGAGGGCGAGAAGGCGGCACATCTCGCCGCGCATGCCGCGGCGATGCGCGCGCATGTGAATACGCTCGGGGCCAAGGCCTATTGGAACCAGTTCGACGACACGCCCGACTTTGTCGTCATGTTCGTCCCCGGCGAACATTTCCTGGCCGCGGCGCTCGATCAGGACCACGAGCTGTGGGATTATGCGTTCGAGCGCAAGGTGCTGCTTGCGACACCCACCAACCTCATCGCGATCGCGCGCACCGTCGCGGCCGTATGGCGGCAGGAAAAGCTTGCGGGGCAGGCCCGAGAGATCGCTGCGCTGGGGAAAGAGCTTTACGCGCGCATGTCGGTGATGGGTTCGCACATCGCCAAGGTCGGACGCAACCTCGACCAGGCGACGGGCGCGTACAATGCCTTTGTCGGCAGCTTCGAATCGCAGGTGCTGACGCAAGCGAAGCGCTTCGAGGCACTCGACATCGAAACCGGCGACAAGGAAATTCCCGCGCTGCCGGTTGCCGAACAGGCCGCGCGTCCGTTGTCGAAACTGTCGGGCGCGGGAGCCAACGACTGACGCGTCAGATCGCGCGCCGCAGCACCGCCGTCTGACCTTCGCTGCTCGTCAGGATCAGCGTACCGTCATCGGTGAAGGTCAGGCTGACCGGGCTCGCCATCAGTTTGAAGAAGGCCTGCTCCAGCTCCATGCCCGGGCACGCCATTTCGGTCGCCATCAACGGTCCGGCCTTGAGCGTTCCGCCGTCGAGCGAATAGGCGCCCGAAAAGCGGTTGCAGCCCGCGCTCCCGCTCAGCCGGTTGCCGTCGAATGTCAGCGATGTCGGCCGGCCCGCCGTAACCGGCGCGCCGCCGATCGACACGAAGGTCCAGCTCGACCCCGCGAGCGTGCCGGGCGGCAATATCCTGCCGCCGCAACCCTGCAGGCTCTTGCCGTCGGCGACGATGCGCACGGTGTCGGAATAACGACGGTCGCTCATTCCGTCGCTGCATGGCGCGTCCTTGATCACCACCGACAGCCGGCCCGTGACATAGGTACGCCCGTTCATCGACGGCTTGGCGCCGGGGTTCGGCACGGCGATCTTCGTCGCGCCATAGTCGCCGTTGTAATTGAGCCGCGATGGCGTGATCTCGAGCGTCCAGCCGGGCTCGGTGCCGAGCGCCATATAGGCGGCGGGCTGTTCGCCGGGGCCCTGCGGCGGGGGTTCGGCGGTCGGGGCGCAGGCGGCGAGCGCGAGGGCGGGCAGGGCGATGCGGATCATGTGATGTCTCCTGTCGACGCGGAGTGATCGGCTGATGAACGGCGCGGCTGCCTATCGGTTCCGCCGTTGGTTCAGAACCTCATACGCCATCACCGCGGTCGCGACGGCGGCGTTCAGACTGTCGGCCTTGCCCATCATCGGCATCTTCACGCGCACGTCGGCGGCGGCAGCATATTCGGGAGGCATGCCCTGCGATTCATTGCCCGTCAGGATGAAGGTCGGCGCGGCATAGCGCACCGCCTGATAATCCTCGGTGTCGCCCCCGAGCCAGGTCGCGACGAGCTGACCGGAGCCTTGGCGCAGCCACACGAGAAATTCCTCCCAGCGGGTGACGACCAGCTTCTGCGTGAAGATCGCGCCCATGCTCGCGCGCACTGCCTCGACCGCATAGGGATCGGTGCTCTCGCCCAAGAGGATCAGCCCACCCGCGCCCACCGCATCGCCGGTACGCAGCATCGTGCCGAGGTTGCCGGGATCGCGGAGCCGCTCGGCGACGAGCCAGATCGGCGCCGAGTCGCGGTCGAGGTCGGCGAGGCCGGTCCGCGGCTCGGCATAGATGCCGACGACCGTCTGCGGATTATCCTTGCCCGACAATTTGGAGAGGATCGCGTGCGTCGTGTCGATCACCTCGCCGCCAGCCGCCATTGTGTCGGCCACGAGCGCTCTTGCGAGCGGGTGCGCATCTCCGTCGGGGCCAAGGAACAGCCATAACGGAAGCACGCCCGCCTCGCGTGCCTCGGTCGCGATGCGCAGCCCTTCGGCAAGGAACAGGCCCTCCTCGCGGCGATGGCGCTTCTCGCGCAGCAGGCGCATCCGCTTGACCAGCGGGTTGGAAAGGCTCTCGATCGTGCTGCGGCGGCCTGTGGCCATGGCGTCAATCCTCGCCGAAGCTGTCCTTGACCAGCCCGACGAGCTTCAGCAGCGCGGCGTCGGCGCCGTCGCCCCTTGTATGGATCGTGATGCTGTCGCCCTTGGCGGCGCCGAGCATCATCAGGCCCATGATCGAGGTGCCATTGACGCGCGATCCGCCCTTTTCGACCTCGACCGACACACTTTCGGGCAGGCGGCTGACGAAAGTCACGAATTTGGCGCTGGCGCGCGCGTGGAGCCCGCGCTGGTTGGTGATTTCGACGGTCTCGGAAATCTCGTTCATGGTCCCACCCCCAGCATTTCCGACGCGACCGAAATATATTTCTGGCCGGCTTCCTTCGCGGCGATCACTGCGGCGCGCAGCTCCATCGTCTTGCGCGCGCTTTCGAGGCGGATCAGCATCGGCAGGTTGACCCCGGCGATCACTTCGGTGCGGCCGGCCTCGAGCAGGCTGATCGCAAGGTTCGACGGCGTGCCGCCGAACAGGTCGGTCAGCATCACGACGCCGCGGCCTTCGTCGACCTTGCGAATCGCGTCGGCGATTTCCTTGCGGCGCATTTCCATATTGTCGTTGGGCCCGATGCATACGGTCGCGACGGCGCGTTGGGGCCCGACGACATGCTCCATCGCGCGCACCATTTCCTCGGCAAGGCGGCCGTGGGTGACGAGCACCATTCCCAGAAGCGGCAGAGCCTTATCGTTCGCCATGCAGTCGTCGACCCTTATATGTTGCCGCCGGATGCGGGAGACGCGGGCGGGGGCCTGCCCTCAAGCCCATCTTGCGGGGCAGAGTCAAGATTGCGGTGGGTCAGCGTCGGCTCATAACCGGACTCGCGCAGCCTTTGGGCAACACGCGCCGCGACATGGACCGAGCGGTGGCGCCCGCCGGTGCAACCAAAGGCAATGGTGACATAGCTTTTTCCCTCGGCGCGGTAGCGGGGCAGCAAGGTCAGGATCAGCTTCTCGATCTGCGACACGCTGTCTTCATAGGCCGGGTCGGCCATCACATAGGCGGCGACATCGGCGTCGAGTCCGGTGCCGGGCTTGAGCTTGGGATCCCAATGCGGATTGCGCAGATAGCGCATGTCGAACACCAGGTCGGCGTTGCGCGGCAGGCCGCGCGCGAAGCCGAAGCTCAGGATGTTGAGCACCGGCTCGCCTTCACCCATGTCACCGAAGCGCTGGCGGATTTCCTGCTGGAGGTCGTTGCTGCTGTAATTGGTCGTGTCCACGACATGCTCGGCCCAGCGGCGGAGTGGCTCCATCATCTCGCGCTCGCGCGCAATGCCGTCGGCGGCGGGGCGGTCCTCGGCCATCGGGTGGCGGCGGCGCGTCTCGGAGAAACGGCGTTCGAGTTCGGCGCCGGCGCAGTCGAGGAACAAGGTCTGGATGTCGCGGCCGCCGGTCTCGCGCAAATCCTTGATCCGCCGCACGAGCAGCGCGGGCCGGAAACCGCGGCTTCGGCTATCGATGCCGATCGCCAGCGGGCGCCCCGCGTCGCTGCGTTGCACCGGCGCGTCGATCAGCGTTTCGAGCAGCGCGAGGGGAAGATTGTCGACGACCTCCCAGCCCAGATCCTCGAGCACCTTGAGCACGGTCGATTTGCCCGCGCCCGACAGGCCGGTGACCAGCAACAGGCGCGGTTCGGCCCTCTCGCTCATGCGCCGGGGGCCAGCCGCTCGAGCGCGAGCATGATCTTGATCGGCGCCGAGGCTTCGAATGCCGACAGGAGCAGCGCGGGCAGCGCGTGGCCCGCGACGGTTTCGACCTGATTGACCGCGGGCATGCGGTCGTAACGGTCGGTCAGGCGCACCGCGAGGGCGAGTGGCACCGGCGCCGTCCAGGGGCGATCGATGATGCCGATTCCGCGCACCTCGAGCTTGCCCGCGAGCGCCCCGGGCGGGCGGCACCAGAGGCGGCCGCGCTCATGCCAGACATCGCAGCGATCGTCGGCGACCAGCCTGGCGCCGCGATCGATCAGCCGCAGCGCAAGATCCGATTTGCCCTGGCCCGAATTGCCGAGGATCAGCACCCCGCCATTGCCCGCCGCGACGCAGCTCGCATGGATGTTGACGATTTCGGTTCTGGTCCGGCTCGGAAGCATGGCGCAAGGCTTACCGGCGCCGAAGCGGTGCCGCAAGGCGATAGGATGCGAAGCGTCAGCCCGCGGTCTGCCCGCCTTCGCGCGCGGGCAAGGTGATCAGCATGCTGGCGCCGGGCTTGCCGTCGTCACGGTCCCTCGCGCTGATCGTCCCGCTGTGTCCCTCGACGATCGTCCGGGCGATCGCGAGACCCAGTCCGCTGTGGCGGCCAAAAGCCTCGCCGGTCGGGCGTTCGCTGTGAAAGCGGCGGAAGATGGCGTCGCGCTGCTCGGGTTCGATGCCGGGGCCATCGTCGTCGACCTTGATATGCACCTCGTCGCCGAGGCGTGTCGCCGAGATGCAGACGAGTCCTGTTGCCGGCGAGAAGCTGACCGCATTGTCGATTACATTGTCGAGCGCGCGCTCGAGCCGGTGGCCGTCGCCCATGACGACTGTCGTGCCCTTGCGCGGGCGCGCAAAGGCCACGCGCGGATGCGGTGTATCCGGATCGAGGCGCGCGGCGCGCGAGGCGAGCATCGATTCGATCATGATGCCGACATCGATGGGCTCGAATAGCGTTCGCGACAATTGCGCGTCGACGCGGCTCGCCTCGCTGATGTCGTTCACCAGCCGGTCGAGCCGGCGCACATCCTCGTCGGCGATGCTGAGCAGCTGCGCGCGCTGCTCGTCGGTCTTGACGCGCCCGAGCCCTTCGATCGCCGAGCGCACCGAGGCGATCGGGTTCTTGAGTTCGTGCGTCACATCGGCGGCGAAATGCTCGCCCGCATCGATGCGTTCGCGCAGCGCCTGCGTCATGTCCGACAGCGCGCGGGCGAGCGTGCCGATCTCGTCGCGGCGGCTCGGCAGGCGCGGCACCACGACCTCGCGCGCGCGGCCGAGGCGGACACGCACCGCGGCGCGCGCGAGCCGGCGGAGCGGACGGACGATCGTCCGCGCGAGGAACAGCGAGAGCAGCACCGACGCCATCAGCACCATCGCGACGACGACTGCGATGCGGAAGCGTTCGGCGCGGACGGTCCGCGTGATGTCGCGCGCGTTGAGCGTCATCAAGACCGTCTGTGGCGTTTCAAGGTCGACGACACGCGCAGCACTCAAAAGCGGCGTGCGTTCGGGCGCGTAGCGAAAACGGCTCGACGCAAGCCCGCTCGACTGCGCCTCGATGACCTCGGGCCACGCCCTCGCATTGTCGATGCGCGGCTCTTCGAACTCGGGATAACTCGGGGCGCCGACGATCCAGTCGATGCCGCGGTCCATTGCGCGCGCGGCGTCGCGTTTCCACGGCTGCAGGTCGGGATCGCGCAGCGTATAGGTCGGCGGCCCCGTCTCGAAACTGTCGGAAAGGCGCCGGCCATCGGCGGAATAAAAGCGGAGCCGCGCTTCGGTGGCCGTCGCAAACTCACCGATCAGCCGCTCGCGCTGGTCGGGCCGTGCCGCCTCGAGCGCGCTGTCGAGCATCGCGAGCTGGTCCTGCATCACGTCGATGCGCGTGTCGACGAGGCGGGTGCGATAGGTGTCGAGATAATAGAAGCCGCCAGCGAGCAGCGCGACCGCAAGGATGTTGACCGCGAGGATGCGCGTGGTCAGCGACCAGCGCGCCGACCAGACGAGCGGCGATTCCTCCTGCTCGGCGACGCTCGCATCGGCTTTCAGCCGGTCGCGTCCCTGGGCGTCAGCTTTCGTCGGCAAAACGATATCCCGCGCCATAGAGGGTGGCGATCGCGTCGAAGTCGGGGTCAACCTCGCGGAACTTGCGCCTGAGTCGCTTGATGTGGCTGTCGATCGTGCGATCGTCGATATAGACGTCGTCCTGATAGGCGGCGTCCATCAGCTGGTTGCGGCTGCGCACGATCCCGGGGCGCGCCGCGAGCGTTTCGAGAATCAGGAACTCGGTGACGGTCAGGGTCACATCCTTGCCGTCCCATGCGACCTTGTGTCGCGCCGGGTCCATGCTCAGCCGGCCGCGCGTGATCGGTTCGGCAACGGGCTCGTCGTCCTCGCTCGGCGCGGCGCGATTGAGTTCGACGCGGCGCAGGATCGCGCGGATGCGCGCGATGACCAGCCGCTGCGAAAAAGGCTTGGCGATATAATCGTCGGCGCCCATCGCGAGCCCCAATGCCTCGTCGATCTCGTCGTCCTTGCTGGTCAGGAAAATGACCGGCAACTGGCTCTTCTCGCGAAGGCGGCGCAGCAGTTCGAGCCCGTCCATGCGCGGCATCTTGATGTCGAAGACGGCAAGGTCGGGCGGATTGTCGATCAGCGGCTTCAGCGCCGCCTCGCCGTCGGAGTAGACGCGCGTCACAAAGCCTTCGGCCTGAAGCGCGATCGACAGGGATTGCAGGATATTGCGGTCGTCGTCGACCAGCGCGATCGTTGCCGTCATGCTCTTTCCGTTTGGCGGGCCCGAGGGAGCAATTAGCCCATCCCGGGGGCAGCGACAACATCGCGGCTTTGCCACCGGTTCCCTTTTTTCCCGTTCATCGCAAGCGGCGCGCGGTCCCGCTTTAATCTTTTGACCTCCCCCGCCAAGCGGGCTAACGCGGCCGGGATTTCGGAATCGGCGGTCACGTCGGCACCCATGCGAATGCGGGCCAGCCCATTGGTGCGCTGAGCATTGCATAGGTATGCAACGATGCCGGCCGAACAAGGAAAGGCGAAGCGAAATGACCAAGGTTATGATCGGCACCGACACTGTCGAGACCAAGGCGGATGTGGCCGAAAACCGGGGCACGTCGGCCCTGATCGAGGATGCGATCCGTCATGGCGAAGGTTCGCTCGCCAAGGATGGTCCGCTCGTCGTCGCGACCGGCAAGCACACCGGCCGCAGCGCCAGGGACAAGTTCATCGTCCAGGACGACGAAACGCGCGACACCATCTGGTGGGGCAAGACCAACGTCCCGATGACACCGGAGCATTTCGCCGCGCTCAAGGCCGATTTCCTCGCGCACCTCGCCGACCGTCCGCGCCTCTATCGCCAGCAGCTGTTCGGCGGCTCGCAGCCCGAATATCGCGTCGGCGTGCAGGTCGTCACCGAATATGCCTGGCACAGCCAGTTCATCCGCACGCTTCTCTGCCGCCCGACGGCGGCGGAACTTGCGGCGTTCGCGGCCGAATATACGATCATCGACCTCCCGAGCTTCCGCGCCGACCCGGCGCGCCACGGCACGCGCTCGGAGACCGTCGTCGCGGTCAATTTCACCGAAAAGCTCGTGCTCATCGGGGGCACCGCCTATGCTGGCGAGATGAAGAAGTCGGTGTTCGGCATTCTCAACTATCTGCTCCCGGTGAAAGGCGTGATGCCGATGCACTGCTCGGCGAACATCGGTCCGGACGGCGATACCGCGGTCTTCTTCGGCCTCAGCGGCACCGGCAAGACCACCTTGTCGGCCGATGCGTCGCGCACGTTGATCGGCGACGACGAGCATGGCTGGTCGGATACCGCGGTCTTCAATTTCGAAGGCGGCTGCTATGCCAAGATGATCCGCCTCTCCCCCGAGGCCGAGCCCGAGATTTTCGCAACCACCAAGCGTTTCGGCACGGTGCTCGAAAATGTCGTAATGGATCCCGAAACGCGCGAGCTCGATTTCGACGACGCAAGCCTCGCCGAGAACAGCCGCGGGAGCTATCCGATCGACTTCATTCCGAACACGTCGGAACAGAATATGGGCCCGGTCCCCACGAACATCATCATGCTCACCGCAGATGCCTATGGCGTACTGCCCCCGATCGCGAAGCTGACCCCCGATCAGGCGATGTATCACTTCCTTTCGGGCTATACCGCGCGCGTCGCGGGGACCGAGATCGGCGTGACCGAGCCCGAGGCGACCTTCTCGACCTGCTTCGGCGCGCCCTTCATGCCGCGCCACCCGTCGGTGTACGGCAATCTGCTGAAAGACCGAATCGCGAAGGGCGGCGTCCAGTGCTGGCTCGTCAACACCGGCTGGACCGGCGGCATGGCGACGATGGACGGCATCAAGCGCATGCCGATCAAGGCGACCCGCGCGCTCCTCAACGCGGCGCTCGACGGCAGCCTCAACGACGCCGAATTCCGCAAGGACCCGAATTTCGGTTTCATGGTGCCGGTCGCGGTGCCGGGTGTCGACAGCGGCCTGCTCGACCCGCGCGAAGCCTGGGCCGACAAGGCCGCCTATGACCGCACCGCGCAAACCCTCGTCGGCCAATTCATCGACAATTTCGCGCAATTTGCGGAGCATGTCGACGAAGGTGTCCGCCAGGCCGCGCCGCAGGCGGCCGTCGCAGCCTGATTGACCCGGAAACTTCCGGGTGCTCATTCACCCGGAAGGACCGGAAAGATGACTACCGAATATAAGCCGCGCCTGTTTGCGCGCGATGAGGACATCCGCGCGCTTGGCGAAGGATTGCTCGCCTGTGCACTGCCGCGCGAAGCCTGGACGCATGAGGCCCATCTCGGCGCGTGCCTCTGGCTGCTCAGCGAGCGCCCCGACATCGATGTCGATGCCGAGATTGCGACCATCATCCGCCGCTTCAACGAAAGCGTCGGCGGCGTGAACGACGACTCGCAGGGCTACCACGACAGCATCACCCGCGCCTATGTCGCGGGGGTGCGGCTGTTCCTCTCGGAAACTGCCGAGACGAAACTGGCGGCGCGCGTCAACGCGCTGCTGCTCTCGCCGATGGGCCGCCGCGACTGGCCGCTGCGCTTCTACAGCCGCGAGCTGCTCTTCTCGGTGGAGGCGCGGCGGGGGTTTGTGCAGCCGGATCTGGCGTCCTTGCCTTAGTTCGTCATTGCGAGGAGCGAAGCGACGCGGCAATCCGGAGCGTGCGTAGACTGCTCTGGATTGCTTCGCTTCGCTCGCAATGACGAAGGAAGGGGTTACCCCTTCGCCACCGCCACATATTCCGCGACATTCTGCGCCAGCACGTCGAGCGGGACGTTGCCGCCCTTGACCACGACATCGTCGAAATCGCGGAGGTCATATTTTGCCCCCAGCGCCTTTTGCGCGAGCCCGCGCTGCCGGACGATCTCGCTGTGCCCGACCTTGTAGCCGCACGCCTGTCCGGCCCAGCTGCAATAGCGGTCGACCTCGCTTGCGACCTCGAGCGGGTTCGAGCCATTTTCCCTGACGAAGAATTCGACACCCTGCTCGCGCGTCCAGCGCTTGGCGTGGATGCCGGTATCGACGACGAGGCGGCAGGCGCGGAACGCCAGCGACTGGAGATAGCCGAGGCGCCCGACCTCGAAATCGTCATAGAGGCCGAGTTCGTCGGCGAGCTGCTCGGCATAGAGCGCCCAGCCTTCCGAATAGGCGTTGAACGCCAGCATCGTGCGGATGAGCGGCATCGAATGGGCATATTCGCCCTGCCACGCGTGGCCCGGAATCGCCTCGTGCATCGCCAGATCGGGCAGCGAATATTTGCTGTGCAGCTCGGTCGTGCGCAGGTTGATCCAGAAGCGCCCCGGGATGCTGCCGTCGATCGATCCCGCGCCGCCATAGGCCGCGGGCGCGCCGGGTTCCTCGGCCAGAGGGAGCCGCTTCACCTCGACATTGCCCTTCACCAGCGTGCGGAACGCGCGCGGCAGCTCGGCGCGAATCTTGCCGAGCCACGTCTGGATATAGGCGACGATCTCGGCGCGCCCCTGATCATTGTCGGGAAATTTGTAGCGCGGATCCCTGGCGAGCGCGTTCATCCGGTCGCCAACCGACCCCTGCGTATAGCCCAGCTTTTTGAGGATCGGGTCCATCCGCCCGTGCAGTTCGGCGAGTTCGGCGCGGCCCATCGTGTGAATCTCGTCGGGGGTCATCCGCGTCGTCGTCGAGGCGCGGAGGCCCCACGCATACCATTCGTCGCCGCCGGGGCGCGCCCACATGCCGGCATCCATCGTCGCCTTCGGCCGCTGCGCCTTCAGTTCGGCGAGCTGGCGTTCGAGCGCCGCGGCGACCGGACCTTGCACGATCTTTGCCGAGCGTGCGTTCCAGTCGCCCGCGATCTTCGCCTCGCCGGTGCGGCGGACGAGGCTTTCGACCATCGACCCGCCCGCTTTCGCGTCGGCGATCGTCGCCTCCATCTGCCTGACCGCCTTGTCGATCAGGAAGGCGGGGGCGATCAGCCCTTGGCCGCCTGCGGCCTTGAGCCGTTCGGTCTCGCCGTCGAGGACGCCGGGGAAGGCATTGAGGCGCGAGAGATAGGCTTCGGCGTCGGCCGCGCTCTTCACCGGATGGTCGCTGTCGAGGAATTTGGGGACGTCGAGATAGGCGCCGACATTCTGGATCACGACATAGGGCGTATTGCGCCAGCCGCCGACCGCGACGTCGCCATAGGGAAGGGCGAAGCCCGCGAGCGCCACGTCATAGGCGCTTTCGACGACGGCAAGGCTGGTGCGCGTCGCATGGTCGAGGCCGGTCTTGTCGAACGCGCGGACGCGCGCGACATCGGCCTTGAGCGTGTCGGCGACGACCTTTTGTCCTGCGGCCGAACGATCGCCGAGTTGCCCCCGCATTTTCGCGCGCGCGCCGGTGTCGATGCCGAGCGAGGTCGCGCCTTCGGGTGACAGGGCGAGGAGATTGTCGGCGACGGATTGGAGCAGCGTTCCCGATGCGGATACGCGCGGCCCCGTAATGACGGTTTCGGCTGCCGCGGGACCAATCGGAAGCGCGAGGCCGGCGGCTCCTGCGCCAAGGCCTGCGAGCGTCTGACGGCGGCTGAGCGGGGCGGAAAAACTGTCGTGCACGTGGCGGGCTCCCTGGTGGCTTGTTTCCTGTGAAACCTGTCTAGGGGGCGCCGCGCAGCGGTCAACGAAAAGGGGCCGGGAAAGCCTGCGCCCTCCCGGCCCCCCGTCGAAAATTATGGACCGTCCGTCAGTCGGTAAGGTCGGCAGGCACCTTGCCGCCGTTTGCCGCGAGTTCGCGCATCACCGCCTTGTGCAGCCAGATGTTCATTTCGGCGCTGCCGTCGAGTTCGCCGGTATAGCCGAGTTCCTGCGCCAGCTCCTTGCGGTTGGCGAGGCTCGAATCGATCCCGAGCAGCTTCATCAGGTCGACGATCGACGTGCGCCAGTTGAGATCCTGTCCGGCCTTCGCGGCTTCGGCCGAGAGAATCGCCTCGACATCGACGTCGCTGATCGGCGCGGGCGTCGCGGCCGCCGTGGCCATCGCGCTGGTCGCCGCGTCGAGCGCGGTGCCGATGGGGCTCGGCGCCGCGGGGGCAGCCGGCTCCGCGGCCTGGGCCTTCTTGCCGAAAATCGCGTCCTTGATCTTGCCGAAAATGCTCATCGTTTAGCTCCCACTAGAGACCACGGCTCCTCCCCGAGAGGCGAGTCGCACCGTCGCAAGCTAGGACTATGCATTTGAGAATGACAGTCAAATGAACGACTCGTGCTCCGCCTTTACGCTGCTATACTCCTGCTCGTCGGCGCGGTCCGATCCGTGCCCAGCGGGAGACAGAAAATGAATCTGACCGACATGTTGGCGCAGGCCGGCGGTATCGAATCGATGGCGAAAGAACTCGGGATTCCGCCTGCTATGGCGAAACAGGGGGCCGATGCGCTGCTCCCCGCGATTCTCGGCGGTTTCAAGAAGCAGGCGCAGTCGGGCGGCGGGGTCGAGGGACTGGGCGGCCTGCTCGGCCAGCTCGGCGGCGGCGGCCTGCTCGACTCGGTGCTCGGGTCGCAGCCGACGCCGGTGAACCAGGGCAATGAGGTCCTCGGCCAGATTTTCGGCTCGAAGGACGTCAGCCGGACCGTGGCCGGGCAGGCCGCGGCGCAGACCGGGATCGACACGGGCATCCTCAAGCAGATGCTGCCGATGCTCGCGATGATGGCGGCGGGCTATATGGCGAAGCAGGGCGGGCAGGGCGGCGAAAGCGGCGGTCTCGGCGGCATGCTCGGCAATGTGCTCGGTGGCGCAATGGGTGGCGGTGCCGCGCCGTCCGCCGGCGGTCTCGGCGGCATCGGCCAGATGCTCGACATGGACGGCGACGGCAATCCGCTCGACGACATCATGGGTATGGTCAACAAGATGCGCGGGTAAGCGGCATCCCCTCCCGCTTGCGGGAGGGGAGTTTCGTTACGCCGCGATCAGGCGCAATTCCTCGCGGAAATCCTCGTCCACCCCGATGCGGCTTCGCATCGGGGTGACGCTGCTGTCGACATCGGCGTCGCCTTCCTCGAACAATGCGCAGGCCGCTTCGCCGCCGCGCGCGACACTGTAACGCTGCGCAATCTTGCCCGTCGGCTTGAAGCCGAGCTTGCGGAGCACCGCGCCCGACGCCGGATTGTCGAGGAAATGGCCCGCCGACAGCTTCGGCAGGTTCATCGCTCGCGCGATATGGACGAGCTGGCGTCCCGCCTCGGTCGCGAAACCGAGACCCCAATAGGGACGTGCGATCCAGTAACCCATTTCCAGATTGCCCTCGGGGCTCGGCGAAATGCCGCAGCCGCCGACGAGGCGCGGGGCACCGCCGGTGCGCGCGAAGATCAGGAAACGCGGCTGGCCAGGATCGAGCGGCTTGCTGAGGAATTCCTGCGCCTGCGCCTCGCCATAGGGCCAGGGCGCGGTCGCGAGATTGCGGACCACCGCTTCCTCGCCGATTGCTCGGGCCAGCGCGGGGGCATCTTCCAGCCAGCCCGGCCGCAGCAACAGTCTTTCGGTACGCGCGAACATCTTTTCAAACTCCCAATGCCTGTCGCCTTGGCGCCAGATGGTGACGCTTTGACGACATTCGATACGGAGGGAGATGGATGGCCCCGTTTTCGCGCCCGGCCGTCTCAAGTGACGGATTTCGGGCAAGAAAAAAGGGAGTCCGGGGTGACCCGTCTCCCTCTTTTCGAACCTTGTTTCCGCTCGGGGCGGAAAGGACAGCTCCGGGTCATCCCTTGGTGGACGACCCGTCAGCGATCGTCCCTATTCGGCGGCTTCGGCCATCATGTCGACCGATACATATTTGCGGCCGAGCTTGCCGTCGTGGAATCGGACGCGGCCGTCGGCCGTCGCGAACAGCGTGTGGTCCTTGCCCATGCCGACGTTGGTGCCCGGGTACACCTTGGTACCGCGCTGGCGCACGATAATGTTGCCGCCGATCACTTCCTGACCGCCGAACTTCTTCACGCCAAGGCGGCGGCCGGCTGAGTCGCGACCGTTGCGCGAAGAACCGCCTGCTTTCTTATGTGCCATGACTGATGCTCCTTAATTCGTTCGAGGGGCCGAGCCGCGAAACCGCGCTCAGGCGTCCTTCTTGGGGGCTGCTTTCTTGGCAGCGGGCTTCTTTTCGGTTTCAGCCTTGGGGGCTTCGGCCTTGGGGGCAGCGGCCTTCTTCGGCGCAGCAGCCTTTTCGGCGGCGGGGGCAGCGGCGGCTTCTTCGACCTTCGGCGCAGCTTCCTTCTTCGGGGCTGCCTTCCTGGCTTCGCCGACCGCGAGGATACGCAGCAGCGTCAGCGACTGGCGGTGGCCGTTGCGGCGGCGATAATTGTGCCGGCGGCGCTTCTTGAAGACAATGACCTTTTCGCCGCGCGTCTGGGCGATGATTTCGGCCGACACGGTCAGACCCTTCGCATCCTTCACCTCGCCGCCGTCACCGGCCAGCAGGACGTCGCCCAGCGACACGGTGTCACCGGCTTCACCCTCGATCTTCTCGACGGCGATCTTGTCTCCGGCGGCAACGCGATACTGCTTTCCGCCCGTGCGCACGATTGCGAACATGGTCTTCCATCCAATCAGAAACTAGAACACCCGCGCTGCCAGTCACCCGCCAGAGCAGGCGATTTTTCCGGCATGCGGGAAAGTCAGCGCCACTAGCGAGAGAAGGCCGGACTGTCAACCGCCAAATCCCGCGCTTTTCGCTGAAAAAGCAAGGTTGGTGCCAAAGCGGCGCTCGCGGCCGATTCGGCACTTGCTGCGCCGCGCCGGTCCCCATATCAGGGATGGCAATGAAGCGCGCCCTCCTTTTTGCCGCCACGCTGCTACCACTATCGGCCTGCGCCGCGACGCAGGCGGGCGATGCCCCGTCGCTCGCGAAGCGGCCGGTCGAGGGGCGATTCGACGTCGCACCGCCGCCGGTCGCTGTGACGCCGCCGGGGCCGCTGCCGGCCGATCTCGCCGGACGGCTCGCGCGCTGGGAATCGGATAGTGCTGCCGGGCAGCAGGCCTTTGCGGCCGAGCGCAGCGCCGCAGCGTCGCTCGTCTCCGCTGCGGCGGGCGCTTCCATCGCGAGCGAGCGCTGGGTCGTTGCGCAGCAGGCGATCTCGCGCCTCTCCGCGGCGCGCGCGCCGCTCACCGCCGCACTCGCCGACATCGATCGCCTCTATCTCGATCGCAGCATCGGGGAACAGGTCGACGGTCTGCCCGAAATCTATGCGCTGCGCGAGCGGCTCGCCGACCTCGTGTCGACGCAGGATGCGGTGATCGAGGCGCTGAGCGCGCAATTGCCCGGACAATAGGCTCCGCGACCGTTACTGATTCAGTCCGTGCTTCTTCAGTGCATGGCGAATCTGGTCGTAACTCAGCCCCAATGCCTCGGCAGCGACCTTCTGGTTGAAGCGGCAGCGCGCCATCGTGTCGGCGAGGATTTGCTTCTCATACCCGTCGACCGCGGCGCGCAGGTCGCTGACCGGGCCCGATGGGGCGGAAGCGGGCGGTGCCGGATCAGCCGGCGTGGCGGCGGGCGCGCCGGTTTGCGCGGCCGGCTTGCGTGCCGCCGGCTGCCATGGGCTCGCGAACGGGTCGAAGCTCAGCGCATCGACCGGCTTCGTCGGGTCGGCCCAGCGATAGATGGCGCGTTCGATCACATTGCGAAGCTCGCGCACATTGCCCGGCCAGTCGTGCCCTTCCATCGCGGCAAGCGCGCGCGGGCCGAAGCCGGGCCATTCGTCCCAGCCGATCACAGCGGCCATCCGCTGGCCGAAATAGGTCGCGAGCACCTCGATGTCGCCCTCGCGCGCACGCAGCGGGGGCAGGGTGATGACCTCGAACGACAGCCGGTCTAGCAGGTCGGCCCTGAATCGATTGTCGTCGACCAGCGCGGGCAGATGTTCGTTGGTCGCAGCGACGATGCGCACGTCGACACGGATCGGGCGCGACGATCCGACCCGCGTGACCTCGCCATATTCGACCGCGCGCAGCAGGCGTTCCTGCGCGCCCATCGACATCGTCGCGAGTTCGTCGAGGAACAGCGTGCCCCCGTCGGCTTCCTCGAACCGCCCCGCGCGGCTGCGCGTCGCGCCGGTGAAGGCGCCCGCCTCGTGCCCGAACAATTCGGATTCGATCAGCGTCTCGGGCATCGCGGCGCAGTTCATGATGAGATAGGGCTTGTCCCAGCGCGACGACAGGCGGTGGAGCCGTTCGGCGATCAGCTCCTTGCCCGTGCCGCGCTCGCCGATCACCAGCACCGGGCGATCGAGCGCGGCGGCCAGACTTGCGCGTTCGACCGCATCCTGAAAGGTCGCCGACTGGCCGATGAATTGCGTTTCGCGCTCCATTCCCAATCATTGGCAAATTTTCCCGCTGATTGGCAAGGCAAATCGATTGGTGACGCGATTTCTGCGTGAAGTTATGCGCTTTTTTGGCGTTTTTTGTAATTGGCACGGGTCCTGCAAAGATTTGATCGAACCGGCGCACAGGCTCCGGTGCAGCAAACAGGAAGGATGATCCCATGCAGACGAAGATTGCCCAAGCCGCCACTTTCGCGCTCAGCGCGGCCGGTGCGCTCGCCCTCCTCGTCGGTGCGATCGACTATCCCGCCGCGGCCGCGGGCAACCCCGCGATCGGCCTTGTGGCTGCTGCCGCAACCCCGGCGGTCAGTCCGATGGCCTGACCGGCACTGGTGCCGGGGCACTCTCCCCCCTTGCCCCGCCCCGGCACCAGCCTCTTTAACAAGACATAAGGTCTCAAGTTTTCGACAGGAGTTTCAAATGGGTATTTTCTCACGAACCCGCGACATCATCGCCGCCAACGTCACCGACCTGCTCGACCGGGCCGAGGATCCGGAAAAGATGATCCGCCAGATCATCTTCGAGATGAACGAAACGCTCGTCGAAGTCCGCGCCTCCGCCGCCCGCACGATCGCGGACCAGAAGGAAATGCGCCGCCACATCGTCAAGCTCGAAAGCCTGCAGGACAGCTGGAAGGAAAAGGCCGAACTCGCGCTGTCGAAGGACCGCGAAGACCTCGCGACCGCCGCGCTCGTCGAAAAGCAGAAGGCGGGCGACATGGCCGAGCGGCTGAAGGCCGAGATCGCCGTCCTCGACGACGCGCTGACCGGCTATGAAGCCGACATCGCCAAGCTGCAGAAGAAGCTCAGCGAAGCGCGCGCGCGCCAGTCGAGCGTCGTCAACCGTCTCGAGAGCGCCGAGAACCGCTACAAGCTGCGCGAGATGACCAATGGCGACCGCGTCGAGGATGCCTTCTCGCGCTTCGAGATCCTCGAGCGCCGCGTCGACGAAGCCGAAGGCCGCGCCGATGCGCTGGGCCTCGGCTACAAGAAGTCGCTCGACGAAGAGATCGCCGAGCTGCAGGCCGCCGACAAGGTCGCCGACGAGCTCGCCGCGCTGAAGGCCGCGCAAGGCAAGAAATAAGGAGCCGGACCGATGGAAGAAGTGATCATTGTCCCGATCGTCATCGGCACGCTCTTCCTCGGCCTGCCCTGGCTGATCCTCCACTACATCACCAAGTGGAAACAGGCCAAGACGCTGACCGGAGAGGATGAACAGCTGCTCGACGAGCTCTACGATACCGCACGGCGCCTCGAAAACCGCCTGCACACCGTCGAACGCATCATCAGCGCCGACCATCCCGATTTCCGCCCCGCGGTTCGCAGCGATGAAGAGCTGGCGCAGCTTGAAAACCACAAAAGCAGGAGGAACTGAGATGTCTGCCAGCCGCACCAAATTCTATCTCGACAAGCAGAACGCCAAATGGAGCGGCGTGTGTGCCGGGATCGCGGACTATAGCGGGATCGACGTCCTCTGGGTTCGCGTCGGCGCGGTGCTCCTGACGCTGATGGGCGGCTTCCCCTGGACGCTGATCGCATACTGGATGGTCGCCTGGATGGGAACGCCCAAGCCCTTCGCGCTCTACGGCTCGAACGAGGAGGCGAAATTCTGGCAGGGCGTGCGATCGAACCCCAGCGCGTCGACCCGCGACATCCGTTCGCGCTTCCGCGACATCGACCGCCGGCTCGCCGACATCGAGCAATATTACACCAGCCACAACCGCCGCCTCGCCGACGAGATCGACGCGCTCCGCTGATCGGGCCTCAAGCGGAAACGGCAACAGGGAGAAAATACATGAATTTCGGTGGTACCACCTTCGTCCTTGCCATCATCGCCCTGTCGATCGGCGGCTGGATGTTCACCACCTGGATCCGCGCCAAGCACGGTTATCCGGTCGAGAATGAATGGGGCGGCACGGTTCATCGAACCGACCCCGACGCTGATCGAAAAATCGCCCTCTTGACCGACGACAACGCCAAGCTCGCGGGTCAGATCGGGCGGCTCGAAGAGCGGATCGCGGTGCTCGAACGTATCGCCACGGAAAACAATGGACAGGCGGCGCAGCTCGCCGACCGGATCGACCGCCTGCGCTGAGAGGAACAGGACAATGAATCTCGACGTATTGAATGCGCTTGCTCCTGTCGCCGCGATCATCGGCACCATGGCGGTCGGCGGCTGGATCTTCACCACCTGGCTGCGCGTCAAGCACGGCTATCCGCTTGAAAACAGCTGGGGCAAGGCCGTGTATCCGAAGACCAGCGACGAGACGATGGAACGCGTCAAGCTGGTGAGCCAGGAAAATGCCCAGCTGCGCGCCGAGCTTGGCTCGGTGAAGGACCGCCTCGCCGTTATCGAACGCATCGTCACCGACGAAGGTCATCGGCTGAGCCATGAGATCGAGGCGCTGCGGCGCCCGGCGAACTGAGGAGGCAGATCATGGGCGACAATAGCTTCTTCGTTCTCGGCTTCTTCTTCATCGTCGTCGGCATCCCGGTCATCTTCGGCGTGCTCGGCGACGTCTATAAAAGACGCCTGAAGTACAAGGAAAAGCAGTTGGAAACGATCACCAACGAGACGGCGGAAAAGGCGGCCCAGTATGCGGCGCACACCGAACGCCTCGAACAGCGCGTCCGCGTTCTCGAGCGCATCGTTACCGACAAGGGAATCGATGTCGCCGACGAGATCGAAAAGCTGCGCGACGCCCCGCTGAACTGAACAACGAGAATAGGAAAGGATACTCCCCATGGGCCCGTTTGAAATGGTTATCGGCATCGTCCTTATCGTGACCATCGGCAGCATTGTCCGCGCCAAGCACGGCATCCGGCGTGATCACAAGGGCGGCGACTATCTTGTCGCCACAGACAATGCCGAGACCAAGGCGCTGCAGGCCGAAATCCGCGCGCTCAAGGACCGCATCCAGGTGCTCGAACGCATCGCCACCGACAACAACCGCGCTGTCACGCTCGACCAGGAAATCGAAAAGCTGCGCGACAGCAGCAAAATCTGAACGCCGGTAAAGGAGCAACGCTCATGGCTTTCATCACTCCCGACTTCACCGCTGCAGCCGTTGCGCTCACTGCGCTGACCATCGTCAGCCTGGTAGCGCTGCGCGGCTGGCGCGACTGGATCCAGCTCAAGCGCGACGAGCTCGCGGCGGGTCACGCGCCGCTGGCGCAGGACGCCACGGTCCCGCACGCCGGGTCGCGGATCGAGATCGCCGACCTCAAGGAACGGCTGCGCAAGCTCGAAGCCATCGCGGCGGGGGTCGACCTCTGATCCACCCGCAAACGCGCGCCACCGGCCCGGTGGGGAGGAAGGGGGCAACCCCACCTCCCGACCGGAAAAGGGGAGGGGGGGGGGGGGTTTGGGGCATCT
>CBJKNR010000009.1:0-24853 GCA_966417555.1 uncultured Sphingopyxis sp. | reverse complement strand
GTTGCCGAGCGCGAAGCCGATGCGCGTCGGCGTGCCGTCGGGCGCGATGAGGTAGATGCCGGCAATCTCCGGCTCCTCGCCGCCGTCGAGCGCAAAGCCGGGCATTTCCAATGGCTCGCCGGGCGCGACGAGGATGGTGCCATCGCCCTTGTAAAACCATTCGGGCTGGGCCCCGGTCGCGCCCTTGGCGGGCTTGCCACCCTCGACCCCCATCAGGAACATCTTCATCGAATCGGTTGGCGCCGGATTCTCGGCAGTGGCGCGGTGCATCGCGTCGCGTCCCTCGGCCGAGCCGAGATGCGTCAGCCCCGTGCCGCTGACCAGCAGATGCGCGTCGTCCTCGTGGTCGATCGGTGCGAGCAGGCGCACGCGCGTCAGATCGATGGCTTCGCCGAGCCGTGCGGCGGCGTGCGCCGCCAGCGTCTCGCCCGCGGCCAGCGCCGTCTCGGCCAGCGCGCGCGTGCTGCGCACGTCCCCGACGCGATAGGCAGCGCTGCCGTCCCATGCCGCGACGCCGCGCGCGCCGTCGTCGAACTGTATCAGGCTGCAGATCATCGCGGCGACGCTTCGCGCAAGCCGTCGATGCGCCGTGCGATGGCCCAGCCATTGTCGTCCGAGATGGCGGATGGAAGCAACGCCGCGGGCATATTCTGGAACGCGACGGGGCGCAGAAAGCGGTGGATGGCAAGCGTTCCGACCGACGTCGTGCGCCCGTCGCTCGTCGCGGGATAAGGGCCGCCGTGCACCATGGCATGGGCGACCTCGACCCCGGTCGGCCAGCCGTTGGCGAGGATGCGTCCGACACGGCCGGCGAGGATCGGGAGCAGTGCGCGGGCGTCGGCGATGTCGGCATCGTCGAGCTGCAGGGTCGCCGTCAACTGGCCTTCCAGCGCCGCCACGACCTTTGCCACCTCGGCCATGTCGCGGCAGCGGACGATGATCGAGGATGAGCCGAATACCTCGTTGCCAAGTGCCGGATCGCCCAGGAAATTCTCAGCGCCCGTCCGGAACAGCGCGCCGACCGCCTGATTGGCGCCTTGTGCGGGCTCGCCGCGCGCGATCGTCTCGACCGCGGCGTGACCTGCCAGCGTGTCGCCGCCTTTTTCGAAATTGGCGTGAATGCCCGGCGACAACATCGTCGCGGGCAGGCTGCGTTCAAGCGCTTCACCCGCGGCGCTGACGAACGCGTCGAGTGCGGGGCCGGCGACCGCGATTACCAGGCCAGGATTGGTGCAGAACTGGCCGGCGCCCAGCGTCAGCGACTGGACATAGGCCTCGGCAAGCGCTGCCCCGCGCGCTGCAAGCGCGGCGGGAAAGAGGATGACCGGGTTGATGCTCGACATTTCGGCATAGACCGGGATCGGCTCGCGACGCTCGGCGGCGATCCGGACAAGCGCCAGCCCGCCGCCGCGCGACCCGGTGAACCCCACCGCCTTGATGCGGGGATCGCCGACCAGCGCTGCGCCAAGCGCGTTCGTTTCGCCGGGCAAATAGGAAAAGGTGCCGGCGGGCAGCCCGCTCGCGGCGACGGCGCGCTGGATAGCGCGGGCGACCAACTCGCCGGTGCCGGGATGCGAGGGGTGACCCTTGACGACTACCGGGCAACCGGCGGCGAGGGCGGAGGCGGTGTCGCCCCCCGCGATCGAGAAGGCGAGGGGGAAGTTCGATGCGCCGAACACCGCGACGGGACCGACCGGCACGTTCATCCGGCGGAGATCGGGACGGGGCAGCGGTGCGCGGTCGGGCAGCGCCGGGTCGATCGTCGCGTCGAGCCAGTCGCCCTGTCGCACGAACTGCGCGAACAGCCGCAACTGGCCGGTGGTCCGCCCGCGCTCGCCCTCGAGCCGGGGGCGGGGCAGGCCGCTTTCGCGCATCGCGCGGACGATCAGTTCGTCGCCGATGCCCTCGATCTCGTCGGCGATCGCCTCGAGAAAATCGGCGCGCGTTTCGGGGGCGCTCGCGCCATAGGCAAAGGCCGCTTCCTCCGCGAGCGCGCAGGCGGCGGCCACATCTTCGGCACCAGCCGACGAAAAGTCGGGAGTCAGCGCATCGCCGGTCGCGGGATCATAGCCCTGAAACCGCGCGGAGGCCTGTCGTGCCTCGCCACCGACCAGCATCGCACCATCGATCATCGCAACATCCTTTCGAAAAATAACTCAGACATAATAGAGGCGGGCGCGCCCTTTCACAAGACGCGCCCGCGCATTTTCCGAACCCGAAGCTCGTGTCAGACGAAGCGATTGATCAAATTCTCGACCCGTTCCTGCCGCCCCGAACGCGGCCGCGGATCGAGCGCCTTTTCGGCCGCGAGATCGGCGATTCCGGCAAGGTCGAGCGTGGCCACCTGCCGGCCGAAATCGCCGTCCCATCCGGCGTAGCGTTCGGCCTTTATGCCATCGAGGCGCCCGTCCTCGATCAGCGCCGCGGCATTGAGCAGCCCGCGCGCGACGGTATCGATACCGCCGATATGGCCATAGAAGAGGTCGACCGCATCCATCGACTGGCGGCGTACCTTGGCGTCGAAGTTGAACCCGCCGGTCGTGAAGCCCCCCGCACGAAGGATCTCGACCATCGCCAGCGTCAATTCCTCGACCGAATTGGGGAATTGATCGGTGTCCCAGCCATTCTGGTGATCGCCGCGGTTCGCGTCGATCGATCCGAAGATGCCGAGCGCGCCGGCCATCGCGATTTCATGCTCGAAGGTATGGCCGGCGAGCGTCGCATGGTTCGCCTCGATATTGACCTTCACTTCCTTTTCGAGGCCATAACGCTTGAGGAAGCCATACACCGTCGCGCTGTCGAAGTCGTACTGATGCTTGGTCGGCTCGTGCGGCTTGGGTTCGATCAGGATCGTACCGGTAAAGCCGATCTTGTGCTTATGCTCGACCACCAGGCTCAGGAAACGGCCGAGATTGTCGAGTTCGCGTTTCAGGTCGGTGTTGAGCAGCGTCTCATAACCCTCGCGGCCGCCCCACAATACATAGTTGGCGCCGCCCAGCCGATGCGTCGCTTCCAGCGCGTCGCGCACCTGCATCGCGCCGAATGCAAAGACTTCGGGGTCGGGATTGGTCGCGCCGCCTGCGGCGAAACGCGGATTGCCGAACAAATTGGCGGTGCCCCACAGCAATTTGCGGCCGCTGCTGCCCTGCAGCTGCTCCAGATCGTCGACCGCTTCGGCGAAATGGCGGCGATGCTCGGCCACGCCGTGCGCATCGGCCATCACATCGACATCGTGGAAACAATAATAAGGGATGTCGAGGCGGCTGAAGAAATCGAACGCCGCCGCGCGCTTCTCGGCCGCAGCGGCGCGGTCGTTGGCGCCGCGATGCCACGGGCGGCTGAAAGTTCCCGCGCCGAACACGTCGGAGCCCGGCCAGCAGAAGCTATGCCAGAAACAGGCGGCGAAGCGCAGATGGTCCTCCATCCGCTTGCCCAGCACCACCCGGTCCTTGTCGTAGAAGCGATAGGCCAGTTCGTTGTCGCTATCGGGGCCTTCGAAGCGGATCGGGGGGATGTCGGCGAAATAATCGGTCATGGCGAAAATCCGTTGGTTATGGAGGAAGGGTCAAGGGGTACGCGGCGTGATGCGCGGATAGGCGGCGCGAAAGGCGGCGAGCTTGGGTGCCAGCCGCCCGGCAATCCGGGCGTCAGGCGTTATGTTGTGCGCGACGGGCGGCGCGCCGCAGATGTCGGCGGGCGAACCGCCGTCGACGGCCAATTGTGCGAGCCGAGCGGCGCCGAGCGCGGGGCCGACCTCGCCGCCTTTCAGATAGACGAGTTCGACATCGAGCACCGCGGCGAGCGTCTCGCCCCAATAGCGCGACCGCGCGCCGCCGCCGATCACCGACAGCCGGTCGACGCGCGTCCCGGCATCGCGCAGCGCGTCGAGCCCGTCGGCGAGCGCGAAGGCGACGCCTTCGAGCACGGCTTGTGCAAGGCGTTCTGGCGTTGTGTCATTATCGAGCTGGAGGAAGCCGGCGCGCACTTCCGCATCATTATGCGGCGTCCGTTCGCCCGAGAGATAGGGAAGGAAGATTTCGGGGCCACTGGCCGGGCCGCTGCTCTCGGCGCGCGCGAACAGTTCCGCCGCGCCTGCCGCGCCGGTCAGTCTGGCGACCCAGTCGACGCACGCCGCCGCCGACAGATGCACCGACATCTGGTGCCAAAGGCCGGGCAGGCAATGGCAGAAGGCGTGGACCGCGCGCCCGGGGTTCGGGCGGAAATCGCGCGTCGCGACGAAAATCACGCCCGACGTGCCGAGCGACAGCAGCGCGTCGCCATCCTGCACGACACCGACGCCCGCGGCTCCCGCGGCATTGTCGCCGCCGCCGCCGGCTACCGGAACCGGGCTCATGCCCCACAGTTCGGCGACCTCGGCGCGCAATTGGCCGGTGATGTCGGTGCCCTCGACCAGCCGCGGCATCTGCTCCGCCGAAAGGCCGGTCGCCGCGAGTAGCTCCTCGCTCCACGCGCGCTTCGCGACATCGAGCCACAAGGTGCCGGCGGCGTCGGACATGTCGGATGCCTTCTCGCCGGTCATTTGCAGCCGGACATGATCCTTGGGCAGCAGCACGGTGCGTGTCGCGGCGAAGATGTCCGGTTCGTGCGCCGCGACCCATTTGAGCTTGGGCGCGGTGAAACCGGGCATTGCGATATTGCCCGCAATCGCGCGAAGCCGGGGTTCACGCGCTTCCAGTTCGGCGCATTCGGCCGCCGACCGGCCATCGTTCCACAGGATCGCGGGTCGCAGCGGCCGGTCGTCGGCGCCGAGCAAGGTCGCGCCATGCATCTGGCCCGCCAAGCCAACCCCGCGCACCGCATGGCGGACCGCGGGGTCGATCGCGCGCACCGCCGCCGTCGTCGCCTGCCACCAGGCGTCAGGATCCTGTTCGGACCACAGCGGCCGGGGGCGCTGGACGGTGAGTGCGGCGCTGCCCTGCGCGACGACCGCGCCATGCTCGTCGAGCACGACCGCTTTCACCCCCGAGGTGCCGATGTCGATACCGAGGAACATCGCGCCTATTTCACGAAGGGATTGATCGTCTTGATCGTGCCGTCGGGATTGTAGAACAGCTCGGTGACCTTGACATTCCGCAGCCGGGTCGTGCCCGACAGCTGCGTATCATGATAGAACAGCCACCAGCGCCCGCCCTGCTGCACGATCGAATGATGGCTGGTCCACCCGTCGACCGGCTCGAGGATCCGGCCCTGATAGGTGAAGGGGCCATAGGGCGAGGGCCCCGTCGCATAGACAAGGAAGTGCGTGTCGCCCGTCGAATAGCTGAGGTAATATTTGCCCTTGTATTTGTGCATCCACGCCGCCTCGAAAAAGCGACGGTCGCTGTCGCCGCCGAGAATCGGCTTGCCCGATTTGTCGAGGATCACGACGTCGCGCGGCGTTTCGGCGAACTCGGTCATATCGTCCGACATCCGCGCGATTTTCGGCGCGAGCGCGGGCTTGTCGGGGGCGCCTGCATCGGTCTTTGACCCATTCGGATCATAGGTGCCGGTGGTGTTGCGTTGCAGCTGGCCGCCCCAGATGCCGCCGAAGTACATATAGGATTTGCCGTCGTCGTCAGTGAACACTGCGGGATCGATCGAGAAGCTGCCCCGGATCGGCTGCGGATTGGCCTTGAACGGACCGACGGGCGATTTCGACGTGGCCACGCCGATGCGGAAGGCGCCCGTTTTGTCCTTCGCCGGGAAATAGAGATAATAGGTGCCGTTCTTATACGCAGCGTCGGGTGCCCACATCTGCTTTTCAGCCCAAGGCACGTCCTTCACGTCGAGTGCGACCGGGTGGACGGTGACCGGACCGCCGATTTTGTCCATGCTGAGCACGCGATAGTCGCGCATCTCGAAATGCGCGCCCAGATCGTCCTCGGGCGTCGGGCCGTCGATGTCGTGGCTGGGGTAGATATAGAGCTTGCCGTTCCAGACATGCGCGGAGGGATCGGCGGTATAGATGTCGCGGACCAGCGGCTGCGAGAGATAGCGCTTCTCGCTCGCCTTGCCGGCTGCCTTTTCGCTTTCGGCCGCCTTCTGGTCGCCCGCGCCGCAAGCCGACACGCTGGCCAGCGCGACCAGCGCGGCACCCAAAGCGATGCCGTTGAAACTCTTCATGCCAGCTGCTCCTCTCGACATTTGACATGCCGGTCCGTCACAGCGGCCAGCTTCCTTGGGTAGCGCTATCATTCTTTGCCGCAGAAGCAAGGGGGCATATCGCGACATACAAAAAAGTGAGATGTGCGGTCTTGTCTGGGAAGCCCCGCAACGATAGCATCGGTAATGATAGCGCTATCAACAAGCGCACGTGAAAGGGGAGGTTTTCATGCGGAACATGCTCGGTGCTACCGGGTTGGTTACGACGCTGCTGTGGGCGGCGCCGGCCTTTGCCTGTTCAACTCCCGCGTCGATTTGCTCCAGCGCCAGCGACGGCAGCTTCACCCTGATCGCCGAAGGGCGGCCCGCGACCGTGGTCGTCGAGGCGGCGTCCGATTCGGCCCTTCGCATCGCAGCGGACGGTTTCGCAAAGGATCTGGAGCGCGTGAGCGGAGCCGCTCCCCGCCGCGTGGCCGACCCGGCGGCGGCAAGCGGCGATGTCGTGATTGCGGGCGTGCTGGGGCAGAGCGCGGCGATCGACGCGCTGGTCGCAAGCGGCAAGCTGTCGGCGCGCGACCTGGGCGGCCAATGGGAAGCGTATCGCCAGGTCGTCGTCGACCGCCCCTGGCCGGGCGTTCGCCGCGCGCTCGTCATCGTCGGCGCCGACCGGCGCGGCGCCGCCTTCGGCCTTTACGACCTGTCGGAAAAGATCGGCGTGTCGCCGCTCTACTGGTGGGCCGACGTACCGGTGACGCGCCGCGCGAACCTGTTCGTCACCGCGGGCACGCGCATCGACCAGCCGAAGGTGCGCTACCGCGGCTTTTTCATCAACGACGAGGATCCGGGGTTCAAGAGCTGGACCGAAAAGCGGTTCGGCGGCCAGAATTCCAAAGCCTATGCCCATGTTTTCGAACTGCTCCTCCGGATGAAGGGAAATTATCTGTGGCCGGCGATGTGGGCGCCCAAGGCGTTCAACGAGGATGATCCGCAGAACAGGATACTCGCCGATGCGATGGGTGTGGTGATGGGGACCTCGCACCACGAACCGATGACCCGCGCGCAGGACGAATGGCACCGCGACACCGGAAAGGGGATCACCGGCGGCGCGTGGGACTATATGAGCAATGCCGCAAACCTCCGCCTCTTCTGGCGCGGGGGGATCGAGCGCATGATGTCGAAAGGCGGCGGCAAGGGGTACGAAAGCCTGATCACTGTCGGGATGCGCGGCGACGGTGACGAGGCGATGGCGGAGGGGACCGCGACGCAGTTGCTCGAGACGATCGTTGGTGACCAGCGCCGCATCATCGCCGACGTCACCGGCAAGCCCGCCGACCGGACGCCGCAGGTCTGGGCGCTCTACAAGGAGGTGCAGGATTATTACGACCAGGGCATGCGCGTGCCCGACGATGTCACCTTGCTCTTCGCCGACGACAATTGGGGCCAGATCCGCCGGCTTCCTGCCGCGAACACCCCGCGCAAGGGCGGGTACGGCGTCTATTATCACTTCGATTATGTCGGCGGCCCGCGCAATTATAAATGGCTGAATACCGTCCAGATCGAGAAGACGTGGCAGCAGATGGACCTCGCCTATGCGAAGGGCGCGCGTGATATCTGGATCGTCAACGTCGGCGATATCAAGCCGGTCGAGTATCCGCTGCAATATTTCATGAAGCAGGCATGGAATCCCGAGGCGATGACCGCCGACGCGCTCGCTGCCTATCCCCGGCAATGGGCGGCGGCGACCTTCGGTGCCGAGCAGGCGGAAGCGATCGCCGCGCTCGTCACCCGGTTCAGCCAGCTTGCCGCGCGGCGGAAACCCGAGCTGATCGATCCCGCCAGTTTCGCGCTGGGGCCGGTGACCGCCGATACGCTCGACGGCGGCGAGTTCGGCGCGATGGTCGCCGAATGGGATGCGCTCGAGGCCGACATGCTGCGCGCGAAAGCCGCGCTTCCTGCCGCGCAGCGCGACGCGTTCTTCCAGCTCGTCGAACATCCGGTGCTGGCGCTCGGCAACCTCTATCGCCTCTATTATGCCGTCGCGTGGAACCGCAAACTCGCCGCGGTGGGCGATCCGCGCGCCAACGCCTTCGCCGACCGCGCCGAAGCCGCCTATCGCCGCGATCAGAAGATTACGGACGCCTATCATGTGCTGAACGGCGGCAAGTGGGACGGCATGATGTTGCAGACGCATATCGGCTATACCAATTGGCAGCAGCCGGAGGCGCAGGTCATGCCTGCAGTGTCGCGCGTGGCGGGCACGTCAGGCCCGATCCGCTTTGTCGCCGGCCGGCCAGGCAATGAACTGATCGCGATCGAGGCGACCGATTTTGTGCAATCGAACGGTGGCAGCGGGTTGCGCTGGCAGGCGATCCGGCATCTCGGCCGCACCAAGGGCGCGGTCGTTGCGCTGCCGCAGGGGCGCGGGCCGACGACGCAGCAGGATGATGTGCGGCTCGACTATCCCGTCGCGCTCGCCGGAGCGGGCGAACTCGAACTGCAGCTTCATCTGGTGCCGACGCTCGACATATCGGGCAAGCGGGCGCAGCGGATAGGGGTGTCGGTCGACGACGGCCCGATGCGCGAGCTGATCCATCATATGGAGCCCACGACCGACGGCGGGCAGCGCGAGGATCAACGCAACTGGACGCAGGCGGTGAAGGACAATGCCGTTATCGTCTCGACGCGCTTCACCGATGTCGGCCCCGGGCGGCATGTCATCCGCGTCTGGCGGCTCGACGACAATGTCGTGCTCCAGCGGATCGTCGCGGGTCGGGGCACGATCGCGCCATCCTATCTCGGTCCTATGCCGCCCCGCGGGAAATAGCACCCGATCGGCGTTGAACGAAGCGCGGCCCATCTACTTCGTCATCCCGGCGAAGGCCGGGATCTCACCGTGTTGATTTGACGCCCCGACGAGATCCCGGCCTTCGCCGGGATGAGAATTCAGATAGGATGGGTAGCCCCAGACCTCAGGGGGCGGAGGCCTTTCCTTTCGTGCGGCCGGTCCGGATCGTGGTCGTCGCACCGGCCAGCCCCTCCGCCTCGGCGCGGACGGTCACGGCGCCTGACTTGCCCGGCACACCGCGTATGATGACCAGCGCGAGGCCGTTGAACGCCTTGCGCTCGTGCGAAGGAAAGGCGGTCATATCCGTGGGGTCGCCATTGTCTGTGGCCACGATTTCGCCCGGACCCTCGATCGTGAACCGCACCGGATTTTTCGCGGTTCGCGCCATGGCGCCGGCGGTGTCGACGACGCTCAGCGTGACGAAGGACAGGTCCTTGCCGTCGCCGGCGATGGCCGCGCGATCGGGCTTCAGCTGCAGTGCCGTGGCAGGGCCGGCGGTCCTGACGCTGGAACTCGCCCAAGGCTTGCCTGCCTTCCACGTATCGACGCGGACCTCTCCGGGTTCATAGGTCACATAGTCCCAGCGGAAGCGATATTCATATTCGCGTTTCTTGATCCGGCCCTGCGACTTGCCGTTGATGAACAATTCGGCTTCGTCGGCCGAGCTGAAGACATGGACCGGCGTGACCTCGCCCTCGCGCCCCGGCCATGTCCAGTGCGGCAGGATATGCGCGAACCTGAGGTCAGGCCGCCACCGTGCCTGATACAGCCAGAAACGATCCTTGGGAAAACCGGCGAGGTCGACGATCCCCGAATAGGAGCTGCGTGAGGTATAATAGGGGGTGGGCTCGCCCAGATAGTCGAAGCCGGTCCACACGAATTCGCCAGCGACATAGCGGTGCTGGTCGTCGCTCGCGAACACCCGGTCGGGCGAGGAACCGAAGTCGGCGGCGTGCAGTTCATAGGCGCTGACCTGATGGGTGGTCGGATCGCCGCCCGACCAGGGCCGGACGGGCCCGCTGATCGCGCCCGCGACGGGGAACAGATATTCGCCGCGGCTGCTCAGCGCCGACGCGCTCTCGCTGCTCAGGATCATCTTGTCGGGGAATTTCGCGCGGAAGGCGGGATATTGCCCGACGATCCCGCGGATTCCCGCGCCCTGATAGTTCAGGCTGATAACGTCGACCGCGCCGGGCATCGGCATGTCGGCTTTCGCATAATTCATCGCGACGGTGGTCGGACGCGTCGGGTCCTCGTCCCTGGCGATCGCGACGAGGTCGCGCGTCATCCGGGCGCCGGCTTCGCCGCTATATTGCTCACCGACCTCGTTGCCGACGCTCCAGAGGATGATCGAGGGATGGTTGCGGTCGCGGCGGATCATCGTGCGCAGGTCCGCCTCGCGCCATTCGGGGAAGATCAGGTGGAAATCGAGCGGAGTCTTTTTGCGCTCCCAGCTGTCGAACACTTCGTCGATCACCACGAAGCCCATTTCGTCGGCGAGGTCGAGCAGGCCGGGGGCGGGGGGATTGTGGCTCATCCGCACCGCATTCGTCCCCATCTCGCGCAGGATTTCCAGCTGCCGCTGTGCCGCGCGGCGGTTGAATGCGGCGCCGAGCGCGCCGAGGTCGTGGTGGTTGTTGACGCCCTGTATGCGGATCGGCTCGCCGTTGACGATCATGCCGCGGTCGGGGTCGAGCCGCACGTCGCGAATGCCGAAGCGTGTTTCATAGACGTCGGCGACGCGCCCGTTGTGGCGGATCGTGGAAACCGCCAGATAGAGATTGGGCGCTTGCGTCGGCGGCGGCCCCCACAGGCGCGGATGTGCCAGCATGGTGCTGCCGTCCAGAGTCAGGCTACCGCCTGCCGCCACCGGGCCCGGTGCATGGGCGATCCGCGCGACGGCCCTGGCGCCGCGATGGCCGGCCGCATCGAGCGCGTAGATTTCGGTCGTCGCGGTGATCGTGGCAGGGGCGTCGCCGGCATTGTCGATGGCGAGGCGCATACCGATCCGCGCTGACGCCGCCGACACCTCGCTGGTCGTGACGGCGGTGCCCCACTGGGCGACGCGTACCGGCGCGGTCTTCGTCAGCCAGATATCGCGATAGAGGCCGCCGCCGGGATACCAGCGCGCCGAGGCGGGGGGATTGTCGAGGCGGATCGCCAGCACATTCCTGCCGCCGGGGACCACGAAGGGAGTCAGATCGACCCGCCAGCTGTTATAGCCATAGGGCCAGCCGCCGACGATCTTGCCGTTGAGCCACACCGTCGCATAGGACATGGCGCCATCGACATCGAGGAAGATCGACTTGCCTGCATCGGCGGCGGGAACGTCGATTGCGCGGCGATACCAGCCGACGCCCCAGCTCTTCAGTCGCCCCATGCCGCCATAGGGCCCCTCGGCGATGAACGGTCCGGCAATCGCCCAGTCGTGGGGCAGATCGACCCGTGTCCAGCCGCTGTCGTCGAAATCGGGCCGGACATAGGCGACGTCGCCGCCGGGATTGCCGGGCGGGCGGGCATGATGCTTCGCCGGATCCTTGATGAAAGGGTTGGCGGTCGGCAGGATCCAGCGCTTGAGGAACTGCGCCCCCGTATCGGTCACGCGCTCGGCCTCGTCGGGACGCGCGTCGGCGACCTTGCCGTCGCCGCTGTCGCTATAATCGGGGCGCACGTCATAGCGAAGATCGGCGGTCGTATCCGCGGGATCGCCCAAGGTGAAGCGCCATCCGGCATTGATCGAATCGCGCTCGCGCGGGCTGGCTTGCGCGTCCGCTGCGGTGGGGATCGCCAACCCGATCAAGGACAGCATTATCAACCACATAGCCAAGAGAGGTCGCAGCGCCGCCCCGGTGTCCGACTGGCGCGAAGAAATGATCTGCAATTCCGCCTCCCATGCGTCCGGCTCGATTGCCGGCATAAGTTTATGCGGTGCAGTTTATCGGCTCGCGGCGGATGATCAACTATTTGTCTGAGTTTTTATTTTGTGTATGTCGTCCTGCGGCGCCGGCGCGCCGTGGGAGGATGAGGTGAAAGCAAACATGAAAAAGAGTTATGTTTTTGTGGCGGCCGCATCGATCATCGCGCTTGCCGGGACATCGGCTGCGGCCGCACCCGCGCGCTTCGAACGGTTCAGCTATGAAGGCCGCGCGCAGGAACGGGTCGCGGTCGGGCCGGGCGAGTATCGCAACCCGATCCTGTCGGGCTATTATCCCGATCCGTCGATCACGCGGGTGGGCGAGGATTATTATCTCGTCACCTCGACCTTCACCCATTTCCCCGGGCTGCCGGTCTTCCATTCGCGGGACCTGGTGACCTGGACGCAGATCGGCAATGCGATCGACCGGCCCGGCCAGCTCGATTTCACAGGACTCGCAGTGTCGAAAGGTGTGTTTGCCCCCGACATCTCATACCACGGCGGCATCTTCTACATCGTCAACACCTGCGTCGGCTGCAAAGACAATTTCGTGATCACCGCCAAAAATCCGGCCGGACCCTGGTCCGATCCGATCTGGCTGCCGTTCGAGGGGATCGATCCATCGATCTTCTGGGAAGGCGACCGGGCCTATATCGTCAACAACCGCGCGCCCGACGAGCCGCCGCGGTACGATGGGCATCGCGCGATCTGGATCCAGGAATATGACTGGCGCGCCGGCAAGATGGTCGGCGAGAGTACGCAGCTGGTCAACGGCGGGATCGACATCAGCAAAAGGCCGGTGTGGATCGAGGGCCCGCACATCATCCGCAAGGACGGCTTCTATTATCTGATCGCGGCCGAGGGCGGCACCGGCGACAACCACAGCGAAGTCGTGCTGCGATCCGAAAAGCTGCGCGGGCCCTATGTCCCCTATGCCGGAAATCCCATCCTCAGCCAGCGCACGCTGGACCGCGATCGCGCCAACCCGGTGACCTCCGCCGGTCACGCCAAATTCGTGCAGACCCCGGGCGGCGACTGGTGGGCGACTTTTCTCGCCACGCGCCCCTATGCCGACGACATGTATAATATCGGGCGCGAGACTTTCCTGCTGCCCGTGACCTGGCGCGACGGCTGGCCGCATATCCTGCCCGATGGCGCGCGCATTCCGTTCGTCGCCCCGCGCCCGAAACTGCCTGTCGATCGCCCGGGCAGCACGCCCATGTCGGGCGATTTTTCCTATGTCGACGAATTCGACGGCGCGGCGCTGGACATGCGGTGGATCGGGGTTCGTACGCCGAAATATCCCGTCTACCGGCTCGAAAAGGGCGCCTTGGTGATGGAGCGCGGGGCGCCGATGGGTGATCGGCAGGGGGTTCCGGCCTTCGTCGGACGCCGCCAGCAACACCATGTCGCGATCGTATCGACGACCCTGAATTACACGCCCGAAAAGGATGGCGACCGCGCCGGACTGGCGGCGATGCAGAGCGACGAATCCTGCCTGTTCTTCGGGCTGACCCGCATCGCCGGGAAACCGGCGATCGCGCTCTACACGCGCGATCGCGCCGAAACCGACACGCTGGTTGCTTCCGCGCCGATCAACCCGGCGCGGCCGGTTACGCTCACCATCCGCGCCGATGGCGGCAAGATGGCGTTCGACTATGCGCACGGCGGCACCAAAGCGACGCTCGCCGATGATCTCGACGTCGGCTTTCTCAGCACGAGGCGAGCTGGTGGTTTTACCGGCACTATAGTCGGCCTCTATGCGTGGAATCCGTGATGGTAATCGGCATGCATGGCGTGCGCGATGGTCATGGCCGCCCTTTGCTCTTTGCGGCTGGTCCTAGAGATACCGCATCCACCATTTCGTGCTCGCACGTTTGCGCGCAGCGAACCAGCGGCAGGCAAACCAGCAGGGGATTGCGACCGCCACTGCAAGCAGCCAGATCCACCCCACGCCCGGAACGCTGACGAACCCGGTCTCGCCAGCCGGCCAGATCGTCGCCGCGAGCCGGTTCAGCAGATGCAGCGTGTAGAGATGCAGGATATAGAAAAAGAGCGGCACCGATCCGAAGGTGACAAGGATTGTGCGGACCGGGTTGGAAAGTCGCTCGAAAGCCGCCAGCAGAATGGAGCCCGCGCCGAGCGTCAGCAAGAGGAAGTCCGCGGAGGGCGGGTATTTGGTCAGGTTGAAGAAGCTCATGGCCGTGCGCACGGCATCGCTGCCCTGCGACCAGGGGAGAGGCTCACCATAGACGTTCACGAGGCGCAGCATGAGGAACAGGGCCAGCGCGGCCGCGCCGGTGCCGACCAGCTGCATGCGCCGAACCGGTCGGGCGATGTCGCTGCGGAACCATGGACCGATCGCATAGCCGAGCGTGATAACTCCGATCCATGGCAGCAGCGGATAGGATGTCCGGGCCGTACCGCCCCACGGTAGCGCGATATGGCCGCGGTCGTGGAGCACCGCCCACGCGCCACGGGCCCAGCTTCCATCGGAAAAGGCAACGCCGTCGAGGAGATTATGCCCGAGCATGATCGCAAGCCCGAGGGCGATCAGGGCGCTGCGCGGCAGGTGGAGGAGCGCTGACAGCGCGATCATCGACAGGCCGATTGCCCAGATCACCTGGAGGAAGATCGTCGCAGGCGTGAGATCGAAGGTCCAGGCGAAGTTGATCACTGTCCATTCGAGCACCACGAGAAACAGGCCGCGCTTGAACAGGAAAGCCGAGGCGGCGTTCGGACTGCTCTTGGCATCGCCATAGAGGAAGGCCGCCAGCCCGGTGAGCGCGACGAATACCGGCGCGCACAGATGCGCCGCGAGCCGCGTCGCGAAGAGCGCGGGCGAGGTCGTCCCAACATCCATCGGATCGCTGACCTGCGCATGCAGGAAGAAGAACTCGCGCGTGTGGTCGACGAGCATCAGGAAGATAACGAGGCCGCGTAGCGCATCGATCGATTGGATACGGGGCCGATAGGGAGAGACGGGCCTGCGCGAGGGAGCCGGGCGGGCGGGCATTGACAAGGCGATGTTCATTTCGCATGGCGTAATGATACATCATATCAAAAAAGGCAAGTCCTTGTCCCTCTCCCAATTCGCTGCGTCAGCGGCACTCGCCGCCGCTGCGCCTGCTGCCCCCATACCCCCGCTCGAAGAGCCGGGCTCCCGGGCGCCCGGTTCCGAAGCGAGCGAGATCGTCGTCATCGGCACGCGGAGCGGCCGCGTCGACCGGACGCTGTCGTCGGATATTGTGACCGAGCGCATGTCGCCGTCGAGCCGGTCGCTCGAGCGCGATCTCCTGAGCGCCGCCGCCGTCTACCGCCTGTCCGATGCGCTCGAACTGGTCAGCGGGGTCAGTAACCAGAACAACCGCGGCGGCTTCCTCGACAATTTCGCGATTCGCGGCTTTCTCGGCACGCCCGATGGTGGTGCCGAATATTATGTCGACGGCTTCCTCGCCAATCGCGGCATGGGGCCGCCGCGCGATCCGGCAACCGCCGAGCGCATCGAAGCACTCAAGGGGCCGGCCGGCGCGCTGTTCGGCGACATCGATCCGGCAGGCCGCGTCAACATCGTGTCGAAGACACCGCGCTTCACCCCGTCTGCGAGCGCCATCTTCACCTATGGCTCGTTCGATACGCGTCGCGTTGAACTCGATGTGACCGGGCCCTTGTCTGCCCGGCTTGCGGCCCGGATCGTCGTGGCGGCCGAAGACAGCGACGGCTGGCGTGACCATGTGGCGCTGAAGCGCCGTGTTGTGGCGCCGTCGCTGACCTGGGAGCCGGCGGCGGGGACGCGCCTCACCTACGTGGGCGAGATCACGCATTTCGACGCGCCCTTCGACCGCGGTATCCCGGCGGTGAACGGCAATGCGAACGCGCTGCCCGCGTCAAGTTTCTACGGCGAGCCCGGCGACGGTACGACGCGCTTCCGAAACAGGCGGCATCAGCTTACCGGCCTTGCCGATCTCGGCGGCGGCTGGGCGCTGAATGGCGGCATTGCCTGGCGCAAGGGATCGCTCAGGGGCTTCTCGTCCGATCAGTCCCGCCTCGTCGATGGGCGGACCTTGTGGCGCCAGCGGCGGCAGCGTGACTTCGTCGTCGACGATCTCTCGGCGCGCATCGAACTTTCCGGCGAGCTTGGCAGCCATCGCTTGAGTATCGGAGCGAAAGGCTATCGCCTCGATTATCAGGAGCATTGGCTGCGCCGGAATCCGTCGGCGGAGAACTCATACGCAATAGACATCCACGATCCCGTCTATGGCGGCAGCGCTGCGCCGCTCCTGCCTTTCACCCGGAACCGCGAGCGCCGCTGGTCGGGGACGCTCTATGTGCAGGATATGTGGGACGCGACCGAGCGGCTGACATTGTCGGGCGGCGTCCGTTTCGACGCCTATCGCCAGCGCATCTTGAACGAGCGGACGGGCGCGGTCGCCAAGGCAGTGGGCGAACCACTGAACTTCCGGATTGGCGGCCGTTACCGGGTGAACGACGTCTTGGCTCTCCATGCCAATTGGGGTGAGAGCTTTCTCCTCAATTCGGGCACCAGCCGCGACCTCGAGGGCTTCGCGCCGGAACGGGGCAAGGGTTATGAACTCGGCGTCACCGCGGCGTGGCCGGGGATCGACGTGGCGGCGACCTGGTTCGACATTGCGAAGTCGGGAATCCTGACCAACGATCCTGTCGATCCCAATTATCTGGCGCCGGTCGGTCGGCTCACCAGTCGCGGCATCGAGATCGACGCGGCGATCAAGCTTGGGGGCCGCTGGCAGATCGTGGCGAATTACGCCTGGACGAAAGCGCGTGCCGATGACGCGGCTTTCGCAACCGACGCGGTGCTCAACGTCCCCGAACATGCGGGATCGCTTTTCATATCGGCGCGCTTTCCCGGCGCTGGAGAGCGCGATCTGACGCTGAGTGCGGGCGCCGCCTATATCGGACCGCGGGCAGGGGCGATCGACACCAGCGGACTTGTCCTTCCGGGCTATGTGAAGGCCAAACTCGGAGCCGGCTACCGGCTATCGCGGCACGCCTCGGTCCGGCTTGTCGCCGATAATCTGATGGGCGCGCGTTATGCGCAAAGCTCCTACAGTCCCGTCTGGATTTTCCCGGGCGCGCCGCGGACAGTGAAAGCTTCTCTCGAAATTCGATACTGAGGGCGTGACCCCTTGTCGAAACCGGGCAGTTTTATGTTAGAGTATAACATATCTGAAATTGGGGGGTAGTATGAGGTGTTCGGGATTATTCGCGATGACGATCGCTGCGCTGACGGCTTCGCCAGCCTTGGCAGAGGTTGCAAAGGGTGCAGCGGCTGATGAAGTGTCACCGGCTGGCGAACAGAAGGATATTGTGGTCACCGGTTCGCTTATTCGCGGGCTGCCACGCGAATATATCGCAAGCCCGGTGTTCACCTATGACAAGAGCGACGTCGTGCGCTCGGGGTCGAACTCGATCTCCGAATATATCCTCACCATCCCGCAGAATTTCGCGTCGGACCTCAGCGACTTCGGAACCGCGGCGACCAGCATCGGAACGTCGCTCAGCACGGCTACCGCCTATAATCAGTTCGATGCCTTTTCGGCGTTCGCGCTGCGCGGGCTCGCCTCGGATGCAACGCTGACGCTTATCAATGGCCGCCGCATGCCATCGGTCGGCATGGTCGAGGCGTCGACCGTCTCGGTCATTCCCTCGGCGCTGATCGAGCGCATCGACATCATCTCCGACGGCGCCTCGGCGACCTATGGCGCCGACGCCGTCGCGGGCGTGGTCAATATCGTGACACGCAAGGCGACCGACGGGGTCGAGCTGCGCGCGCGGGGCGGCGTGATGACCGAGACGGGCGCGAAGAGCTGGGACGCGAGCGCGCTCGCGGCGACGAGCTGGGGCAGCGGCAGCATCTACGGCATGGCAAGCTATCAGCGCCGCGACGAGTTCGTCGGCGATCCGGTCATCTCTGGCACGACGCCGCTTCAGATCAGCCAGCTGCCGCAGGAGGATCTGAGCGGCTTCTATGCCGGCATCCGGCAGGAAGCCGGCGACATCGCCCTGTCGCTCGACGCCTCGCGCTTCCGGCGCGATCGGCGGGCACGGCTCGATTATCCGAACACGCCGCGTAGCAGCCGCGATTATCGGAGCAAGACGACCGGCTGGACGATAAATGGCAATATGCGCTGGGACGGCGAGGGCGAGACGGCGATCGACGTGAGCTTCGATTATGGCGAGACGGACTCGGGCAGCCGGCTGACTTATGGCAGCGGACGGGTCACCGGCTATAACCATCGTAACACGCTGTTCGTGGCGGAGGCGACGGGGCAGATGTCGCTCGCCTCGCTTCCCGCCGGGCCGCTCATCGTCGCTGGCGGCGCGCAGTATCGCGTCGAGACGCTCGCGACCGATGCCGCGATCTTCTTTCATCTCGCCGGCGCGAAGCGGCGGGCGAAATCGGTGTTCGGCGAGGTCAATGTGCCGATCGTCGGACCCGATATGGCGGTGCCGCTGATCCGCAGCCTGACCCTGTCGGCGGCGGCCCGCTACGAGGATCTGGGCTTCGACTCCGCGTTGGCGCCAAAGGTCGGCGTGCGTTGGCAGCTGGACCGTTCGCTTGCGCTGCGCGGTACCTACGCACGCTCCTTCCTCGTCCCGCGTTTCCGCGACACCATCGGGGTCGCCGAGCAGGTGTCATTCTGGAGTCAGCCCTTTCCCTGGCTCCCCGCCGGACAGCAGAACCCCGCATTGCCCGACGGCAATGCCCTCGTCATCTACCGCGCCGGCGCCAACCCCGGGCTCGATACGCAGGAGGCCGACACCTTCACTTTCGGTGCCGACTTCACCCCGGTCTTTCTCCCGGGTCTCACGATCAAGGCCGGCTATTATCGTATCAAGATCAAGGGGCGGGTCGTCACGCCGGCGCAGGACGAGGCGGCGACGCTGGCGGACTTGCAGCGGTTCAATCTGCTGAACCCGAGCGCCGGGCAGATCGACGCCATCGTCAACAACCCCACCACCTTCCGATGGTTCGCGACGAACGTCCCGTTCATCAACGGCGGGGAAAGTGTCGTCTGGAACGCTCCGGGAGATATCCCCGCCGACCTGATCTCGCAGGTCCAGGCGGTCATCGACATCCGGCCGCAGAATTTTGCTGTCGAGTTGACCGACGGGATCGATCTCGATCTCGCATACGACACAAGCCTGTTCGGCGGGACCGCGCGGCTGCACCTCACCGGGCAGTATATCCTGAACCTTGATCTTCGGGCAGGAAGCGGGGCACCGGTCTCGCGCCTCGACGGCTATGCGCAGGCGTCGGATCTCAGGCTGAATGGCAGCGTGGTGTGGGGCCGGGACGGCTTCTCGATCGGCTCGGTCGTGAACCATGTGGGTGGCTTCACCGATAACCGGCCGGGCGTGACGCCGGCCAAGGTTGGTTCCTACACGACCGCGTCGCTATTCTTGGGGTTCGATCTCGGACGCCTCACGGGCGCGCCTGCATTGTCCGGCGCCGAGGTCCAGCTCGTTGCGGCAAATGTCTTCGACCGGCGTCCGCCGGCCATCCGAAACGGCTATCTGGGTTTCGATCCCTACAACAATCCGCCCAACCCCCGGACGATCAGTCTGGTGCTCACAAAGCGGTTCAGCACCAAATGAGGGGGCAGGTGAGGGGCTTCCGGCTCTCAGGCCCCGTGGCGGAGGATGTCCTGTTCGTGCGTAGGGGAGCGGTCGGGTGAACCGCCTTTACCTTGGGTCGGAGACCCCGTGTCGGAAGTCTGGCAAGGATCGTTTGCGGACGATACTCCCTTCGTATCCGGCGCCCCTCGTGTCAGTCTGTCTCGACGGCTCAAAGGGGAGAATTGCGATATGCCCATGTGATTCGTCGAGTAGAAGGAGAGCAAAGCTAATCCCAAGGCGGCTATCGGGGGCCAGGTCATGCCCAACAGGATGAGACGCTCCGCTCCATCCGAACCTTCGCGCAAAAACATGATATAGGCGACGCTGCCACCCGCGGCTGCGATGCCCAGTTTCGCGGCACAGGTGAACAGCGCAAACGCAAAGGGGTCGCCCGCTGCCGAACGTCCGGAAACGGAATTGGCGTATATGGTCCAAAGCGCCATGCCGACGCCACCGTTCGCGATCCCGAAAAGGCAGGCCATCGCTATCTGGCCGAAATAGCCAGGATCGGCACCGCCAAACAACCAGATCGCGCTCCCCATTGTGATGGACGCGGCGGTCAAGACCGTCTCGGCAGACCGGTGTCGAACGAGAGCCAGCCAAAGAATCTGGGAGCCGGTCAGGCCCATCGCTGCCGCGAGAACGATCAAGCGTGCTGGCGCGCCAGATGCGGTGGCTGCCGCATAGTAAGGTTCCAGTGTCGTAAAAAGCGAGATCGCAAAGGACGCGAATGCCATTGTCGTGAGCAGGCCTGCTGTCTCAAGGCTTTTGATATTACACCGCGGCGGGTGGAAACGGCGCGAGGCCATAGTCGCCGGTGCGTCTTGCGCGCCTGTCGGACCATGCCCCCGTGCCACCCGCCATGCAGTTCCGATCGCCACGATGGACATGGCAAAAGCTGCGATCGCGAAATGACCGGCGCGCGGTTCCTGCGCATCATACAGCATTGCCGTCAGGATCGTTGCGACGGTGATCGCGGCGAGCCCGCTGAATGCGAGCCGCAAGGAGGACAGCCGCGCCCGCGTGTCGGCATCAGGGGCAGCGAGAACGACCAAAGCATTCTGCGGAATGTCATAGAAGGCATAGGCGATACGATAAGCCAGTGCAGCGGCCAGTGCGTAGGGAATGCGCGCGCTCTGCGGCAACAGATCGGTGGCGAACAGAGCTATGAGCGGGAGAGCGCTTGCCCATGCGCCGATCAGGTGCAGTTGCAGCGCACGCTCGAGGGTGAAGGCTCGCCGGCGCAGTGCCCGACCGACGACGAGGTCGATCCCGGCGCTCGACAGGATACCGGCGATCAGCACCCCGCCCATCCAGATGGCGGGCAATCCCGCCTGCTCGGTCAGGAAAAAGGCGAAGAGCAATTCACTGGAGTGCCAGAAGAGTCCCTTGCCGTAGTGGCCGAGCCCATACCGCCAGCAGAAAGCGCTCAGCCCGTCGGCGGCGCTCTTTGACCGGCGCAGATGGGCCAATTTTCCGGCTGGGGATAATGATGGCAGCATTGGAATCCCCGATCGCTCTCGATAACGACCAGTGTATGACAGGGGAAAATCCAAAGGAATGGCTTGCTCACTCGGAGCGCTGTCGGGGGACGAACACGAGAATCTGATTGGCGACCGGACGCTCCTTGCCGACGATTCCGCTTTGAATCGGACGATTGAGAATTTGCGGCTGTCCGTCCGGCCCCTCGATCGCCAAAGTGGTGGAGCCACCACCATCAAGATTGATCGCGTCCCACGCACCAAGCGAACGAAAAAATGCCGCAAGATCAAAGAGCGCAATTCCCTTGCTATCTTCCTGGCGTCCGTCAACCGCGATGATCCAGGCGGTATGGCGATCGCGGGAAATCGCGAAGGCCGTGCGCGGATGGGTTCCCGTGGCGATTTCCAGATGTGAATCACGAAGTGCACCGTTTGCGATCAGCCGCGGCCCTGCCGCGATGCCGTCGGTAAAACCCTTCGGGCATTGCTGGCCGTCGAGGATGCGGGCTTCTCCGCTCTTGAGGCAGAGGATCGAATCGATGCGGTTGTCGGGCACGGTTTCGACCGGGGAAACGGTTTGGCCGCCGGAGAGAAGCATCCCGGTGACGTTTACGGGGTCGCCCACCTGCGGATAGAAGTCGTTGCTCCCCTTGCTTCCCGGCTTCCAGGGGTGAAAGAAGCTGGCATTGACCGCCAGTTGGGCATGACGCTTCCTGAGCGTGGCGCTCGTCAGGCTCGCCACATATTCCATACCCTTCGAATTGTCGCCGGGACTCAGGACGACCCGCAATCCCGGCTCCCTGAGATCGATGCGGACGATATGCAGCCGCGCCGACGTGGGCTGTTCGATCATTTTCTGCTCGTAGCGGATGCCGGGGAAGAGCTTGGTCTCCTTTTCGCGCGAGCCCTCAGGCGTCGAGGCGCCGCTCGCGCTCGCCAGTGTGATGGCGACGATTACGGCAATAGCAGTGGAAACCGACGCGCGACCCTTTCGCGTTCGTGTCATTATTTTCATCCGTTCAATCTCTCAAATCATCGGTATCGGCCGGTGGCGATCAGGGCCTGAACATCCTGCGGCCGCCGGCTCCGAATTCAGTCAGAATGAAGCGACCGCGTGGAAGAGCGCCGCCGATCCGAATTTGTACGACGTGGTCCAGACATTGACGCCCTGGACCCCGCTGAGGCTGGGATGGTCGTTGAGCAGGTTGGTCCATTCATATTTGAACGTCAGGTTTTTGGTGACCTTGTGCCAGGCCGCCAGATTGACGGTGGTGATCGCGTCGCGATAGGAAAAGGTGTTGGGATTGGCGCCATAGCCGGTCAGATTTCGTCCGCGGCGGCTGAAGTTCGCGCGGATACCGCCACCGATAGCGGGAATGCGATAGGTGGCAGCGGCATTGACGATCCATTTGGGCTGATAGCCCATGCCGTCGATATGCACGACATCGGTGGGCGTCTGAAAGTTCAGATAACCCCAAAGCCGCGTGGCGTTCATCGACAGGTCGATCCGGTGATTGGAAATCCCGACCGGTATGCCGCGCTGAACCCATGCAAATTCGACCCCCTGAAGCGCCGAGCCCGTTCCGTTCATCGGCTGCGTATAGGTGGTGCTTATACCGTCCTCGACCCGCACCTCTCTCAGCGTGAATATGTCGTCCTTGATCTTCTTGTGGAAATAGGTGAGCTCCAGCATGCCGCGGCCCTCGTTGTAATAATGCTCGATACTGAAATCGATATTGCGCGACTGGCGCGGCTTCAGATCGGGATTGCCGCGTGACACGGTGCATTCGGTAGGGTCGTCCACCTGGCAGCCGGTGGATATGCCCTGAGCGATTTGCGCGGGGGCCGGGCGCGTCAGCGTTTTCGAAAAGGAGGCGCGCAGCACGGTATCGCCCTGCTGCCCAAATCGCTGGACGACGCTGACCGACGGCAGCCAATGATCATAATCGCCTTTGACCGAGGTGAACTCGCCCGTGGGGTCGCCATTGGTCGTGACCGGCGAGTTGGTGTGGTAGCTGGCGGCGTCGTAGCGCACGCCGGCGATGATCCTTGTCGTCGGCAAGGTATAGTGCGCGGAAAGGTACGCCGACTTCAGATCCTCATAATAGCCGAAATCGGCGCTGATGCTGTTGTCGCGCGACGTCGCCTCATTGACTTGAAGCCGATCCCAATATTGCTCGCGGTACCGATTATAATCGAGCCTCGGCAGCGAAACGGCGCTGCCATAGGGGATATAGTCCGGATCGTAGATCACGTCGCTGTTATCGATGGTCGGCGTTATCTGGTAATTGGTCCGGTTGGTGTCATTGTCATGCTTCATCCGGCTGAACTCGCCGCCGACGACAAACCCGAGCCCGCGCGCTTCGCGATCGACATTGTGCATGAGATCGAGACGGGTATCGAACACTCGCTGGCGGGCGTCGGCGTCGATTTCATACTGCGAGGTGACGCGGTAGGGCGTGCTGTAGATTACGGCAGGATCGCTCAGCGAGTTGAACTCGGTACGGCTGTCTTCGCCGAGGGTGAAGTTGAAGGTCGGCTTCTTCGTGGGCGTACCGCGTGAAGAGACCGCCTGCCGGTAGTTGCTGTAGGTCTCGGAGGATAGTGCCGTTCGCCAGATCAGCTTTGTATTGCTGTTGAAATCATAGCTCGCGTTACCAAGGACACCGCGATTTTCGTACTTTATATTGTCTTCCCAATAATCATTGAGAAAATAATTTACGGGCCAGCTATAGCCGATCACCGATTCGATCTGCGTTGCCGGTGGTGTCAGATATATATAGTTGGCGTTGGCGTTATAATCCTGGGTCGTCGCGTAATTATAGCCCATGATGCTGATCTGAAGAGCGTCGTCGGAAGAGCGGTACTCGAGCTTCAATGCGCCGCCGTATGAATCGAGGACATCGTTATAGGAACAATAGCAGGGGTTGGTGATCGGAAACGCCAGCCCGTTCCAGTCCAGATCGGGGTCCGGCGCGGCGATTTTCTTCCCCGCCATGTTGTAATAATTCTTGCTGGCCGATTCCAGATTGATGTCGAAATGGCGCGGCGTGCGTGCAAAACGGGCGGATGCGACCAGGCCGAATTGCTGATCGGAGCCAAAGCGGGTGATGTAGCGGGCGGAGATGCCATACCCGACCTGGCCCAGCGACTTGTCGGCATTGTTGCTGTTGTCGCCGCCCTGGGTGTTGTATCGGCCATAGGCATCGATGAACAAGGTCTTCTGGTTGGGATCGAAGGCGCTGAGGGTGACGATGTTGATCGCGCCGCCGATCTGATCCGCCGCCTGCTCGGCGGTGAAGGTCTTGTAGACGTCGACCCGCCTTGCGAAATCGCTGGGGAGAAGCTGGAGGTTGGTCCGGCGTCCGGTCGTGGCGGCGCCATTCTGGCCGACACTTGCGAGGCGCACCCCATCCAGGGTGGTGAGGTTATAGTCGGCGGTGATGCCGCGGATCGTGACATAGCGCGGATTTTCATAGTCTTCGATGATGTTGATCCCCGGAAGCTGTGCGATCAAGCCAGCGACCGAGCCATCGCGCGCCGGCGATTCGAGCGGATCGACGACGACCGATTCGACGACCGTCGTCGAATTGTTTTTCGACCGAAAGGGATCGGTGGCAGCGGTCACGACGATTTCTTCCGAGCCGAGGGCGCGCGTATCGACCGATTTTTCCTTGCTGGCCTGGGTCTCCTGCGCATGGACGATGGCGGGATGGCACAGTGCCAGCAAAGGCAGTGCGATTGCGGCGCGACGACGAACTAAGCTCATATGGCCCCCAAGGTGACAATGCCTGCGATCAGGCGGGATCGTAGCGCCATTGGTCATCGATTGTGACAGTATTAAATATTTTT
>CBJKNR010000008.1:0-25401 GCA_966417555.1 uncultured Sphingopyxis sp. | reverse complement strand
GCTGTTTCTCGATGAACCCACCTCAGGCGTTGATCCGCTAGCGCGACGCGCTTTCTGGAAAATGATCAACCACTTTGCCGACTGCTGCATGGCCATCCTCGTAACCACGCATTATCTGGAGGAAGCCGAGGAGCTTTGCGACCGGATCGCGATCATCAACCATGGCAGGCTGATCGCGAACAAGCCGACGCGCGAGCTCGTCGATATGGCGCGGGAGAAGATCGTCGTCGTGACGCTCGATGCCGATGTCACCGTGCTGCCGACGCATCCCGCATTCGACAAGGTCGAGCGCGAAGGCGAACGCGGCCTCGCGATCAGCTATAACAAGGACCGCGCGAACGCGGGTGAGGTGCTTGCCGCGGTCAATGCGATGGGACACGGCATCGTCGACGTCTCGACGCGCGAGGCCGACCTTGAGGACGTGTTCCTCAATTTGACGCGCGCCGCGAATGGGTGAGGAAAACGCCGACGCTTCTTCTCCCCTCCCGCAGGCGGGAGGGGCCGGGGGTGGGCCTGTCCGGAAGTTTCGGTCACGCGAGACGCTGAAGGCGCAAAGGCTGCGCCGTGAAGCGACGCCGCCTGAGCGAGCATTGTGGCGAGCCATTTTCAAGCGTCAACTCGAAGGCTGGAAATTCAGCCGTCAGATGCCGATCGGACCCTATGTGGCGGACTTTCTTTGCCGCGAAGGGAAGCTCGTCATTGAACTCGACGGTATTTCGCACGACGGCCGGCAGGAAGAGGATCGGCGCAGGGATGGTTATCTGCGCGCGCAAGGCTATTGGACGCTACGTTTTTCCAACGCCGATGTGATGTCCAATCTGGAAGGTGTGTTGATGACGATAGTGGCGGCGCTGAATTCAGGCCCACCCCCAACCCCTCCCGCCTGCGGGAGGGGAGAAGTATGACCGACACATCGTCCGCCCCCCACGACGTCATCATCGTCGGCTCGGGCGCCGCAGGCCTCACTGCCGCGATCGCGCTCGCGGATCATTGCCGCGTGCTCGTGCTCGCGAAGGGTGAGCTCACCGGCGGGTCGACCGCGTGGGCGCAGGGCGGGATTGCCGCAGTGCTCGATGCGGGCGACACATTCGAGAATCATATCGAGGACACGATGATCGCGGGCGGGGGGCTCAACCGGCGCGAGACGGTCGAGTTCGTCGTCGAGAACGCCCCGCACGCGATTCTGCGGCTGGTCGAGATGGGCGTGCCCTTCAACAAGGATGCCGAAGCGCTGCATCTGACGCGCGAGGGCGGGCATTCGCACCGCCGGATCGTCCACGTCGACGACGCGACGGGCTGGGCGGTGCAGGCGGCGCTGCTCAAGACCGCCGAGGCGCATCCGAACATCACCCTGCTCCCCGGGCAGGCGTGCATCGACCTGATCACCGGCCGGCACGAGGAACGCTATTCGGGCTCGGGGCGCGTCTGGGGCGTCTATGCGCTCGACGAGAAGAGCGGCAAGGTGCGCGCGCATGTCGGCCGCGCGACGGTCCTCGCGAGCGGCGGGGCGGGGCGCGTCTACCAGTTCTCGACGGCGCCAAGGGGCGCAACCGGTGACGGGATCGCGATGGCATGGCGCGCGGGCTGCCGCGTCTCGAACATGGAGATGATGCAGTTCCACCCCACCTGCCTCTACAATCTCGAGGTCAAGAATTTCCTGATCACCGAGGCAGTGCGCGGCGAGGGCGGCATCCTCAGGCATCCGGTGACGGGCCATCGCTATATGCCCGATTATGACGCACGCGCCGAACTGGCGCCGCGCGATATCGTCGCGCGCGCGAACGACGACCAGATCAAGAGGTCGGGCCTCGACTTCGTCCATCTCGACATCAGCCACCAGGACCCCGATTTCGTCGCGGGGCATTTCCCGAACATCTACGAGAAATTGCTGACGCTCGGGATCGACATGACGAAGCAGCCGATCCCGGTGGTGCCCGCGCAGCATTATACGTGCGGCGGGGTGCTGATCGACCTCGACGGGCGCACCGACCTCCCGGGGCTTTACGCCGCGGGCGAATGCACCGAGAGCGGGCTGCACGGCGCCAATCGTCTGGCGTCGAACTCGCTGCTCGAATGCTTCGTCTTCGGCGAGGCGGCGGCGAAGGACATCATCGCGCGCTGGGACGAACTCGACGCGCCGCCGGCGATCCGGCCGTGGGACGAAAGCCGCGTGACCGATTCGGACGAAGAGGTGGTGATCAAGCAGAACTGGACCGAAATCCGCCGCTTCATGTGGAATTATGTCGGCATCGTGCGCACGACCAAGCGCCTCGAACGCGCGGCGCACAGGATCAAGATGCTGACCGACGAGGTCGGCGACTATTATGGTCATTTCCGCGTGACGACCGACCTGATCGAGCTCCGCAACCTGCTCCAGTGCGCCGAGCTGATCGTGAAGAGCGCGCTCCACCGCAAGGAAAGCCGCGGGCTGCATTATACGCTCGACTATCCGGACATGCTGTCGCAGGCGGTCGACACGGTCCGGGTGCCTTGATCGCACGCATCGGCGACCGCCAGATTTTCTTGGGGGTCCTTTGTCTCGCCGCGCTGCTGCGCGCAGCGGCGTCGATCCCCTTCACGGTCGGCTGGTTCGACGAGATCTGGCAATATCTGGAGCCCGCCTGGCATCTGGTCGAGGGGCCGTGGGTGCAGACCTGGGACTATCGGTCGGGCATTCGCAGCTGGCTGATCCCCGAGCTGCTCGCGCTGCCGATGGGTGCGGGGCATGCGCTGTCGCCCGACACGACCTTCCATCTGACGCTGGTGCGGCTGGTGCTCGCGGCGCTGTCGCTGGTCGTCGTGGGCGCCGCGACCGCGCTTGGGCTCAAATTGTCGCGCTTGCACGGCGCGATGGCCGGCTTCGTTACGGCGATCTGGTTCGAGCTGATCTTTTTCGCGCCGCGCGCCTTGTCCGAGCCGATTGCGCTCGCGCCGCTGATGGGCGCAGTGTGGCTGCTCGTTGCGTGGCGCGAGACGCCGGGGCCGCGGCAATTCGCACTCGCGGGACTGCTGATGGGGCTGGGCTTCGTCGCACGCATCCATTCTGCGCCGGCGCTGCTTGTGCTCGCGCTCTTCACCGCGAAGCACGACTGGCGCGGCGCGTGGCTGCCGCTCGCTGCGGGCGGGCTGGTCGCGCTGGCAATCGATGCCGCCGCGAACCTTGCGATGGGGGCGGTGCCCTTTCGCTGGGCGGTCGAATCGGTGCGCATCAACATCGTCGAGAACCGCGTCGCCGCCTATGGCCTCTCGCCGGTCACCGGCTATCTCGCGCTCTTCGGCCTCTACTGGCACCTCGCGCTGGCGCCGCTCCTGCTGCTCGCGTGGCTGGGAGCGAAGCGCTATCCGGTGCTTTTGTGGATGGCGGTCGTCCACCTGGCGTTCCATTCGCTGATCGGGCACAAGGAATATCGCTTTGTGCTGGTGAGCGTTGCGCTGCTCGTCATCCTCGCGGCGATCGGCAGTGCCGACCTGTTGCGCCGGGTGCCGCGTCGTCGGCTGGCGCTGGCGACGGCTGGCGCGATGACCGTCTGGGCGGGGAGCTCAGCGGCGCTCGGCGCCGGCAATTTCCGGCCGAACTGGTCGATGGAGGCGGGGCTCGCCGAAGCCCTCGAACGCGCGGGGCGCCCGGCAAGAACCTGCGGCCTCGCGCTCTATCGCCCGCGCGGGACGGTGGCGGGGAGCTATGCGCTCTACCGCCGAGCGACGCCGATCTACCGGGTCGCGACGCGCGACGAGGCGGCGCGCCACGCCGCGGCGTTCGACGTCGTGCTCACCGGGCCGGCGCATACAGGCGAGCTGCCCCCCGCCTATCGCCTCGAAGCCTGCGCCTCGCCCGGCTTCACCAACGCGCCGTCGTGCGTGCTTCGCCGGGCGGGCGGCTGTGCGCCCGATCGGTCGCTGCAGGAACTGAACGACTGGCTCGCCGCGTCCGGCAACTAGCCGCCGATACCGGCCAGCCGTCCGATGAAGATCAGGACGATCGCGCCGACCACCGAAGCGAGGCAGCCTGCACGGCTGAAATCGCGCTGACCGCGTGAGGTCACGAGCCCTGCGAGCAGCGAGCCGCCGATGCCGAGCAGGATCGTTGCGATCCACCCCATCTGCACCGCGCCGGGATAGAAGAAGCGCGCGAGCGCGCCGATGATGAGACCCGAGATGATAGCGCCGATGATGTTGATCATGCGTTGAATCCTTCGTTCAAAAACCGTTCTGCGAGCGCGGCGTGCAGCGCGGTGCCGCGCGCCATGACCGTTTCGTCGAGCACCATATGGTTCGAATGGAGTCCGCAGCACTGGCGCCAGTCGCTGCCCGCCTCGCTCGCGCCGAGCCAGAACATCGCGCCGGGAACCTTTTCGAGGACATAGGAGAAATCCTCGGCGCCCATCACCGGGTTTTCCATCGTCAGCCAGGCTTGCTCGCCGAAGGTCTGCTCGACGACCGACTGGCCGAAGGCGACCGCGCGGACATCGCAGACGGTCACGGGGAAGCCTTCCTCGATATGGACCTCGGCGGTGCAGCCATGCGCCTCGGCGATCGCGGGGGCAAGGCGTTTGAGCTCGCGCGCGACCATCGCGCGGCGCTCGGGTGACAGCGTGCGGATCGTGCCGAGCATTTCGGCGCTTTCGGGAATGATATTGTTCGTCGTGCCCGCGGCGATCCTGGCGATGGTAACGACCGCGGGATCGAAGACCGAGACGCGGCGTGTGACCATCGTCTGGATCGCGGTGACGATCGCGCAGGCGACGGGGATCGGATCGATGCTGTCGTGCGGCATCGAGGCGTGGCCGCCCGCGCCCTTGACGGTGATCGACAGCACGTCGGACGAGGCGAGCAGCGGCCCGGCGCGTCCGGCGAAGATGCCGTGCGGCGCATTGGGCATGATGTGGAGCGCAAAGGCTGCGTCGGGCAGCGGGTCGATGATGCCGTCGTCGAGCATGAAGCGCGCGCCGTGATGGCCCTCCTCGCCCGGCTGGAACATGAACATCACCGTGCCGGGCAGGCGGTCGCGGGCGGCGCAGAGCAGCTTCGCCGCGCCGACGAGCATCGCGACATGCGTGTCGTGCCCGCATGCATGCATCGCGCCGCTGATCTCGGAGGAGAAATCGAGCCCGGTCTCCTCGATCAGGGGCAGCGCATCCATGTCGCCGCGCAGCAACACGGTGCGCCCGTTCGCGGGACCGCGCAGGATTGCGATCAGCCCGGTTGTAGAAGGGCCTTCGCGGAATTCGAGCGGCAGCCCGGCGAGCGCGGCCTTGATCTTCGCGAGCGTTTTGGGGTTCTGGAGGCCCAGCTCGGGCTCGCGGTGGATGGCGCGGCGGAGATCGACCAGGTCGCCGAGGAGGGTTTCGGCCTCGGCGGGCCAGCTGAGTGTTGCAGTGTCCATGCGGCGAATGTGCCGCGAAGCCGGACCGCTGTCGAGTGACCTCGAAGAAGATCAGATCCTGGCGGGCGCACGCAGTTTCCCCCGTGCCGCGATCCGTAATGCAATTACCGCCAACACCAGCGCGACGGGCAATGCATAAATGGCATTGAGCGGAATGCGTTTGCCGTTGGTGACCATGAAGCTGATAGCGATGAACCACACACCCACCCGGTGCAGCCAGTTCCACGCCTTCGGGCCGAGTATCCGGACCATCGCGTCGAACGATGTCGCCGCAAGCGCCGCGATAAACAGATAGGCGACGCCGCCCGAGATGATCGATCCCTTGTTCGACAGCGTCCAGAAGATGGTGGGATCGGCCTGCCACAGGGTGATGATCGCCAGAGCGTGGATCAGGTGCGACATCGCGAACGCCAGACCGAACTGTTGCCTGTTGCGGTGCAACCAGTGCGTGACAGTGCCCGGCCACAGCCGTGCCGCCGCCGAAGCGGCAAAGGCGGCGAGGAAAAGGATTAGCGAGGTGCGCGCGGTGGTGCGGATCACGAGGCGATAGCCGTCGGTGCTCCAGCCTGCGACGAAGAGCAATCCGGCCGCCATTGCGGCGAGCGCCAACGTCAGCAGCCAGAACAGGCCCCAGCCTTCGGTCCATTTTGCGTCGGTCATCGCGCTCTCCATTCGAGGCCTAGTGTTGCTAGGCATAGCTTGCATACCTAGCGATGCAAAGCTAAATCGGCGGACATGTCGGCGGAAATGCTCAAAGGTCATCTGGATGTCGTGCTGCTCGCCACGATCGGCGACGCTGCGCTGCATGGCTATGCGATTATCGAGGCGATCCGGACACGCAGCGGCGGGCATTTCGATCTGCCCGAAGGGACAATCTATCCGGCTCTCCATCGGCTTGAACTCGCAGGGCTGCTCGCGAGTCGCTGGGTCCAGCCCGAGGGCGGGCGCAAGCGCCGCGTTTATGGACTGACCGAAAAGGGGCGCCAGTCGCTGATCGAGCGGCGCGCGGGGTGGCAAAGCTTTGCCAGCGGTATCGACCGGGTGCTGGGCGCGCGCGCGTGAGCGGTCCGATCGCCACCTATCTCGATGAACTCGACCGGGTGCTCGCGTTCGATCCGCGGCTGTCGCGCCGCGTGCACGACGAGATCGAATCGCATCTTTTCGATACCGCCGAACTCGTCGGCGAGGCCGATGCGGTAAGGCGCTTCGGGCGGCCGGCCGAAATCGCGCGCGCCTATGCCGAGGCTGCTCTACCCGACCGGTTGCGCCGGTCGTGTATCGCAGCCGCAGTCCTCGGCGGAGCGACGCTGATGTTGATGCGACTGCGGACGGTGCTGCTGGATATTCCTGGCGGGCGCGATCCGCTCACCTGGATCGACCGCGGCGGACTGATCGCAGCCTTGCTGTGCATCGGGGCGGCGTGGTGGCTGTCGTCGCACCATCGCATGGCTGCGGTGCGCAAGGCGTTGCATCTGGTTGCCGGATGTTTGGCGCTGTCGGTCGGGGCGAGCCTGCTGCGTGCAATCGACGGTGGCAGCGGCAATGGCGCCTTTGCGCTGATCGCCGGCACCGCGTTTGTCGAACTGGTGCTCGCCGGCGGAATGATGGCGCAGCTTGCGCGGCTCGACCGCTATGCACGGCGCCTCGCAGTCTAGCCCCTTCCCCCGAACAGCTGCCGCCCCGCAAGATCGAGCATGATTTCCTCGCTGCCGCCGCCGATCGCATTGACGCGGACCTCGCGGTAGATGCGTTCGACCTTGCTACCGGTGATGTAGCTCGCGCCGCCGAGTATCTGCGCGGCTTCGCGCGCGACCGCCTCGAGCATCCGCGTCGCCTGCACCTTCAGCATCGCGAAGTCGGCGGGGCGGTCCTTGCCGGTCTTCACTTGCCACGCACAGAGGTCGACCCAAGCCTGCGTCGCCTCGATCTGGCGTTCCATGTCGGCGAGCTTGATACGGATCGACTGGTGCCCGACGAGCGGCTTGCCGAAGGTCTCGCGCTGCTGCGCCCATTCGGCCGCCTCGGCCATCGCGACGCGCGCATAGGCGCAGCAGCCCATCGCCATGCCGAGCCGCTCGCTGTTGAAATTGCGCATGATGCCGATGAAGCCGCCGTTTTCCGGCCCGATCAGATTTTCGGCGGGGACGCGGACGTCGCTGAAATGAATCGCCGCGGTGTCGCTGCACCGCCAGCCCATCTTGTCGAGCCGTGTGCGCTCGACGCCGGGCGCGTCCATGTCGATCAGCAGCAGCGAGATGCCTGCGGCGCCCGGCCCGCCGGTCCGCACCGCGCAGGTGAGCCAGTCGGCGCGCATGCCGCTGGTGATGAACATCTTGCCGCCGTTGACGATGTAGCTGTCGCCATCCCTGACCGCGGTCGTCCTGAGATTGGCGACGTCGCTGCCGCCGCCCGCTTCGGTAATGCCGAGCGCGATGATCCTGTCGCCCGCCAGCACCGGCGGCGCGACGCGCTGTTTCAGATCGTCCGACGCGAGCGCTAGGATCGGGGGCAGGCCGATGCCGTGCGTCATCAGCGACGCCCCGAGTCCCCCTGCGCCGACCGCGGCGAGTTCCTCGGTGAGGACGAGGCCGTGAAAATTGTCGAAGCCTTCGCTGTGTCCGCCATAGCGTTCGGGATAGCGGAGGCCGAGGATGCCGGCCTCGGCGGCTTTCCTGTGCAGCTCGCGCGGCAGTTCGCCTTCGGCCTCCCAGCGGTCGATGTGCGGCGCGATCTCGCGCGCGACGAAGCGGCGGACGCTTTGTGCCAGCGCTTCATGGGTTTCGTCATAATAGGGCGAACGCGCGCGCCAGTCGTCGAAGGCTGTCATGGAGCGATGCTGCGCGGGGGTGACGTGAACGTCAAGCTGCGTTTGCCCGCCGCGTTGCTGCAAGAATGATTTCACACAAAGACACAAAGATGGCGGTTCGCTCGCGCGAAGCAGCCGCCATCTTTGTGTCTTTGTGTGAAAAATATATGGCGTGACCTGTCGGTGGCGCGGTCCGCAGCGACTTGCGCCTCGCGATCAAGTGGTTAGGGTCGCGCGCCATGACAAGATCGCACCTGCTCGCCGGCCTCGCCGCTCTCGCCCTCATCTCGACCCCTGCCATCGCACAAAAGTCCCCCGAGGCAGTCGCCGAAGCCGCGTTGAAGCGCGCGCTGGTGTTCGACGGGCACAATGACGTGCCCTGGGCGCTGCGCGGGCGCGCAGACAATATGATCAACGACTTCGACTTCCACGACACGACCGACACCGCGAAGCCCGACGCGACCCCACCCGAGATCGCGATGCACACCGACCTGATGCGCCTTCGCAAGGGCCATGTCGGCGCGCAATTCTGGTCGGTCTATGTGCCGAGCAACCCCGATGAGCAGCAGGCGGTGCAGCAGACGATCGAGCAGATCGACGTGATGAAGCGGCTCGTCGCGCGCTACCCGGACGACCTCGCGCTGGCCTCGACCTCGGCCGAACTCGAAAAGGCGATGAAGGCAGGCAAGATCGCCGGCATGCTCGGCATGGAGGGCGGCCATTCGATCGGTTCGTCGCTCGCGGTGCTGCGCCAGATGTACGATCTCGGCGCGCGCTACATGACGCTGACCCATTCGAAAAATCTGAGCTGGGCCGATGCCGCGACCGACGCGCCCGCGCACGACGGGCTTACCGATTTCGGCCGCCAGGTCGTTCGCGAAATGAACCGCATCGGCATGATCGTCGACCTGAGCCATGTCAGCGAGGCGACGATGAAGGACGCGCTCGAAACCTCGCACGCGCCGGTGATGTTCAGCCATTCGGGGGTGCGCGCGGTCAATCCGCATCCGCGCAACGTTCCCGACAGCGTGCTGCCCGCGGTGAAGGCCAATGGCGGGATCGTGATGATCGTGCTGCTGCCGACCTTCCTCGACGCCGACGTCCGCGCGCAGGGGCTGGCGCGCGCCGCCGAGCAGGCGCGGCTGAAGGCGCTCTATCCGGGCGATCCGGCGGCGGAGAAGGCCGCGCTCGAGAAATGGGATACGGCCAATCCGGCGCCGACGACCAATGTCGCGAAGGTCGCCGACCATGTCGACCATCTCAGGAAGACGATCGGCGTCGACCATATCGGGCTCGGCGGCGACTATGACGGGATGGATTCGGCGCCAGTCGGCATGGAGGATGTCTCGGGCTATCCCGCGCTGTTCACCGAGCTCGCGAAGCGCGGCTACAGCCAGGCCGAACTCGAGAAGATCGCGAGCGGCAACATGCTGCGCGTGCTGAAAGCGGTCGAGGCTTATGCCGCGAGCCAGAAGGGCCAGCCGCCGATCGAGACGCCGGTCGCGAAATAGGGCTCAGGCGCGGCGGCGGAGCGGCCAGTTGGTCGCACCGCTCGCCCACAGCGCCCACCAGATGGTCAGCGGCTGCGCGGCGAGGCGCGGGCCGTGATACCACCAGCCCCATGTTTCGCCGCCGATGGCGACATTGGCGAGCGCGTGGTGGAAATTGGCGGGCCAGACGCAGATTGCATAGAGCGCGAGGCCCCAGCCTGCGGCCTTGCGCGTGACCGGGACCATCAGCCCGATCGCGCCGACGATCTCGGCGATCCCGGTCGCGGCGACGACCAACTCCGGCGCGAGCACCCTAGGCGGGGTGATCGCAAGGAAGGGTACGGGAGCCACGAGGTGGCGATAGCCTGCATAGCCATAGGCGAGCGCGAGCAGCCAGCGAAACAGGACCCGCACAGGCTGTTGTTTCAACTTGCTTCCGGTCATCAGCATCTCCTACAAACCTGTTCATGCAGGGGCAAATATTTCGCCATCGGGGGATGGTATTCGCGGTCGCCTTGATGGCGCCTTTTCTTCTCGGCGCGGGCAAGTCGGCGCCGAAGGTCGGTGCGGCGGCGCCCGAATTCACGCTCACGACCTTGAGCAAGCGCAAGGTCCGCCTCTCGGATCTGCGCGGCAAGGTGGTGATCATCAATTACTGGGCGACTTGGTGCGCGCCGTGCAAGGCCGAGATGCCGATGATGCACGAGTATTTCCGGGCAAACCAGGCGCGGGGACTTGAGATGTTCGGGGTGACGACCGAGGACAGTGTCCGGCCCTTTCAGCTGAAGAAGCTTTCGGCTGCGCTGTCCTACCCGCTCGCGGCGAAGATCAGCGGTGGTTATGGCGCGATCGGCAATGCCGTGCCCTCGACCTATATCATCGACCGCAAGGGGGTGGTGCGCGTCGCTCGCGCTGGCGTTTTCACGGGCGCCACTTTCAAGGCGGCGGTCGATCCGCTGCTCGAAGAGGCGCCCTAGCTTTAGCGGCCGAGGGCGGCGAGCATCGCTTCGATGCTGGTGAATTTCTCGCGCGGGCGGCCGTCGAGCGCGGCGGCGACCTCGGCCTCCTCGATCCGGCGCCAGTCGCGGAAGGTAACGGGCGTGAGGCCGCGGCTGGCGAGCACCGCATCGAGCCCGGGGCGCCCCGCCTTGCCGGCGCCGCGCCCGATGTCTTCAAGCACCATCTCGCCGATGCGCGCGCCGTCGGGCTTGTTCGTGCCGATCGTCCCCGACGGCCCGCGCCGCGCCCAGCCGACCGCGTAGAGGCCGGGCAGGATACGCCCCTCGTCGCTCGCGAAGCGGCCGCGGCCATGTTCGTAGGGCACGCCGGGGATCGGCGGCGTCTGATAGCCGATGCAGCTGATGACCAGGCCCGCCTCGACCGCATAGGTCTCGCCGGTACCGTGACTGCGCAGGTCGGCGTCGAGGATGGTGCGCTCGACGATCACGCGCTGGACCTTGCCCCCATTTCCCTTGGCGCCCTCGATCGCGACAGGCATCGCGAAGAAATCGAAATCGATCGTCACCGGCTTGGCGACCGGATTGGCGGCGAATTGCCGCAGATGCGTGACCGATTTGCGCATTCCGGGTTCGAGCAGCGCGTCGTCGCCCTCGGGCGGCAGGTCGGCCGGATCGACGCGCGGGCTCGCGCGCTCGAGATGGGCAAGCTCGCCGAGTTCCTTGGGCGTCATCGCGATCTGGTGCGGGCCGCGGCGGCCGAGGATGTGGATCTCGCGCACCGCGCTCGCCGCCAGCGCGTCGCGCGCGTGCGCGACGATGTCGCTGCCCGCGAATTCCTGCGGAGTCTTCGCGAGGATGCGCGCGACGTCGAGTGCGACATTGCCGTTGCCGATCACCGCGACGCCTGGCGCGCCGAGCGGCGGATCGAGATCGGCGAAATCGGGATGGCCGTTGTACCAGCCGACGAAGGCGGCGCTGCCGATCACGCCGGGGAGGTCGGCGCCCGGAATATCGAGCGGCCGGTCGTTCGGCGCCCCGGTCGCAAGCACGACCGCGTCGTAGAGGCCGACGAGCTCGTCGATCGTCACGTCGGTGCCGACCGAGACATGGCCGACGAAGCGGACATTGTCGGCGAGCGCGACACCTTCATAGCGGCGCGACACCGCCTTGATCGACTGGTGGTCGGGCGCGACACCGGTGCGAATCAGGCCATAGGGCACCGGCAGCCGGTCGATGACGTCGACCGCGATATCGTCGGCCTTTTGCAATGTCTCGGCAGTATAATAGCCCGCGGGCCCCGACCCGACGATCGCCACATGACGCATCAACCCACTCCTTCGGGCATCCGCGCGGGCGCGCGGCCCCTCTTTTGTTATGGGGCGATGCTAGCGGCGAAATGCGGCAGGGCAAGCGGACTTGTGCGGGCCACCGCTCCGGCCTTGACAGGCGGCCCTCGCAATCATATTGCGCCCGCCTCATTGCCCCGTCGTCTAATGGTAAGACTACGGATTCTGATTCCGTCTATTGAGGTTCGAATCCTCACGGGGCATCCATAACTTTGTCATAATTCGTCAGAACCTGTTCATTCTTTCAAATTGAGCGGTTCGGATGTCACCGCTGCGCTGCATTCCGAGCTGGGTTTGCTGTCGGCACGGCACCGAGGCGTCGGCTTCGCGCCTGATCTCAGACTTTCCCGGCCCGTGGGAAACCAGCCTGAAAGCGGACCTTAGGTTGCGCTAACAATCCAACTCGTCACCCCACCGGACGGCCGTCTGTTGCGAAGATGGGGAGGAGGGTTCTCGGAGCAGTTGGTGATGCATGTCCATCGGCTGTTCTCGCAGTCGCGGTCGCGACCCTAAGCTCCCGCCTATGGATTCTGTTTCGCCCTTTTTACCAGCGCACGATCGATCTCTTCATCCACCCTATGCCTAGCCCTGCGGCGAAGGCGGCTGACCTGGCCGCGAATTTTCAAGCCTGCCGGACCAAACTCCTCCACGGAACGCACCACGTATGTCCAGAAGGTCCATGTCTTGGTTGATGAGCTGGGCTCAAAACCTTCGACCCGGCCGAAACGCTTCGTGAACTGCTCAAAATTGAACATCTGGCGGAGTCCGGAGGGTGTCTTGCCCGGATAGCGCTTCACAGTGGCCATTGCATGGCCGCGAGCAACTGATGCTACCTTACGATAAAGGTTCGACATCGTTGAATCGCGAAGCAGGATGTTTTGGCCATCATATCGAAAACCGAGATATTCGAGGCCATTTCTGCCTTTCCCGGCGATCAAGGTGCAGCGTTGCCTGGATCCATCTCGTACATATTGGACCAGAGATGATTTCGACGGCTTGATGACGAGCTCGTCACCATATTTGCCGATCCGGGCAGGCAAGCTGTCCATTATGGCGCGAGCCTGATCGACAGGCACTGGCAGGATGAGGAGGATGTCATCCGAATAACGGACGTAGCTTCCCCCCAAACTCTCTGCGAGCGCGTTCATCTCGACATCGAAATCTATCAGGTAGAGGTTAGCCAGCAGGTCCGAAATTGGCGCGCCCTGCGGGATACCGTGAGGCTTGTCGTTGGGATCAACGAGCGATTTATACTGGCCATTTTCCCCAAGGATTTTCTGTCGGAAGTCATGCGGGGAACAGAGTTGAGTCGGCACATCCTTGTAGGGCACGAGGTAGCCGTTGATTGGATGGCCGCCGCTAGTGTGACCTTTGACGCCGTAGAAGCCCAAACGGGTGTATGCATCTACGCGATCCACCACTCGGTATTTCGTGATGTTTTTGAACACTGCGAAATGATCGGCAGGGAGCCGATCAGTGCCGAGCAGGCGACACCAAAGCGCTTTCAACTTCTCGTGATCGAGGGATTCAAAATAGCTGCTAATATCGACGGCAATAGCACAGCAGCTTCCCAGTTCTCTAATCGTGTCGAAGGCATCGCGCGCAAACTGAATGTTGCACTTACCCCTCGGATTCTCTGCGCTGATGGGGATACGCCTGTAAGCGACAGGGCAGTGGCTAATGCCCAGCCGTTCTAGCTCAGCCTCGTAGTGGCTGCTCAACAGACGTCGATAATACGCGAAAATGTACGCATCCCTTCGGGACGCATATCGAATTGGCCGATCCTTGGGCTTCGGACGAGGCTTGCCACTTCCCTTATCCGGGCGAAAGGGCTGCCACTTCTTTGTGTATCGCAGCAACGGAAAGAAAGTGTTCTGCGCGACGCGAACAGGATCTGTCACGAGCGCCATGATTTCGTCGGGCTTTAGAACCTGATCGAAATGGGGGTAACGCTTAAAGTCACCCGGCTTAATTTGCCATTCGCTCATGTTGCCTCCCCCAGAAACGAGAGGGGGCGGCAGCAACCGGTTCCATCCGGTTATCACTACCGCCCCGCACCGTTGGCAACGAGCTGGGTCGCCCCGGCTCTATCTGGAATTCACTTCGACAAAGTCGAGTATGCTGTCGCCGTCGCGGCTATCGCGCATTTCGCGATGGTCGGTTGGCGGACAATACGTTCTTCGGCTTTCAACGGAGTTGCTCAAATGACCATCCGCTTCATGCTTCGGTTCGCATTCATCCTTTACAGTCATAACACGTGACTCTACCCCCCGAGTGAGTAGATACCAACCATGTTGGAACGCGGTTAACGAACATCAAGACCTTGCGGCAGAATTATTTCGTGGCGATGCCTCGGGGAGGCATTACGTCGCCAATTTTGACGCCGTGAAGTTCGAATGTTTCTCCTCGGTTATCGAATCTCGTGGGATGCCACGTCGATTAGCGCCGCGATAATCGGGGCGATTGCCATCGTTGCCGGGTGGGATCCTCGTTCAAATATATGCTGATTGGGGCTTTGCGAAGTCCGTTGCGAAGGGCAAATGGTCTGGATGGCGAGACAGTCTTCTAAGCTGAAATCAGGGCGCGACCCTGAAGAGGTCGCAGCTAGCTTCAGCCTCGAGTCATCGCAGCGGCTATTCGCGATCGGCACCTTTGACGATGGCGTCACTGTACTTAGCCAGCAGAAGCGCGCTCTGAACCTCGCATGGGCCCTAATAGAGTCGCGCCGAATACCGACTAGGTCCGAAGAAGAGGCGATATCCATCGCTATCGTCGGCGCCGGGTTTGCCGGGCTTACTTTCGCATCCGCGCTCCTTCAGAAGAATTGTCGCTGCGACATAACGATCTTCGAAGAGCGCGACACTCTTCTTCCGCTCCAGCAAGGAAGCGACACAAGATGGTTGCATCCGCACATCTACGACTGGCCGGAGGAAGGAAGCGAAGCTGCGGCGGCAATGCTGCCCGTCCTGAATTGGACTGCCGCGCGTGCCTCTGACGTTGTCGTTCAAGCGTTAAGCGGCTGGAAGTCTATCGTAAAAGATCATGGCTCTGCTCTAAAACTGTATTGTAACACCCGTCACCTTCAGGTGCAGTCGCCAGCGGCCAACAAAGTCCTAGTGGAGTGGGTAGGTGATCAGCGGGCGGCATGGGACGGAAACGTCCTTGGAGAAGATCGCAGCGCCAAAGGACAATCTCAACGGTTTGACCTCGTCGTCCTTGCTGTCGGCTTCGGGCTTGAAATTGGCCAGTCATCATACTGGCGTAACGAGGTCTACGGGCAACCGAGCCTCAGCCAGCCTAGACGTTCCTATCTCATCTCGGGTCAGGGCGACGGGGCGATGATAGATTTGCTCCGGCTTACGGTCTCACAGTTTCGCCAAGACAGAATTCTCACAGAGCTTTTTGATGATAAGCCGAAGCTCATTACGCGGCTACGGGCCATAAGGCGCGAATTTCTGGATGGCGGACCTGACTTCCCACTATTCGCGAAGCTAGATTCGTTGTGTGAGGAGCCAGTCGTACGATCGCTCATGAAGCGCGTAATTGGCGAACTAGGTAAGCGTCTTCGTAGGGATACTGAGATTGTACTACACTTAAAGGTTCGCAACTTTTCGGAGTTGCTGCAGTCTGGAACCAGTCGCATTTCCTTCCAAAACGCCGTGCTTGTTTATCTCCTTTATCGTGCCGGTGGTTTCGCCCCCTCAAACGAGGAAGAGAGTCAACTTGTTTCCCGGTTCGACATTCCAAAGGACAATGTTATTTGGCGGCACGGCGTTGACCGTATTGGTCAGCTACGACGGCTGCTACCCGTTAATATCTGCGAAGCGTTGGCTGAGTCATGGAAAGCGGATAGGTGCCAGAACCTTCAACAGTCGGCGGAAATATTGTGGCGCGGTGGTTATTTCGGCTCACCGGGCCGGCTCGAGGACGCGAATAAGGTTGGTGATCGAGCGCGTAAGATCTGGCGCAAAGAATATCTCCCCGGTCCCACGTCGCTTATCGGTCTCACATTGGTTGGCGCTCTAAAGGCCGAGATCGGGAGAATCAGGCCTCATGCTAAGCATTTCCGGATCACCATGCATCGCGTGCTATCGATCCATGGCGAAGATTTGCTTCAACAACTTTGCGGCTATGTTGGTCGTGGTTTCGAGGAGAGCGCCCCAACCGCCGGGCGGACTTTCCCGGCTAGCAACGCCACCATCGGTTTAGCATACCAGACGCGACGAATTATTCGCTCACGGTCGGGTATCGATCCTGCAGAGCTTTCGGCCGCAATGGCGAAGCTTCATCTGAACGAGGCGTCGCGGAAAATGGCGGACGAGGTCGGCTTCGTTGCGGCGGTCCCCGTACTTCAGCCCGACAAGGATTTTTTTCCGCCAAGCCCCGTATGTGGTATCATATATTTCGATAGCCGCGATCCGAACTTCGACCTCGACACCACTGAGCTGGCTGAAATTGCTGCCGTGATCGAGAACGTGCTGGATACAGTGGCTTTCCGCGGTGGCCTTCCGCTTGATCGCATAGAGAACAATTCATTGCGCACCAGGGCTACGAAGGCGAGCGCCGCTTCCCGCATACCAAGCAGTGTTGCGTTGGACCTTATTGCTCCGCCCATCGCTGCGCCGCACACGCGAAGCGCGTTCATTCTCAATTTCGACCACTCTGATTTGACACCTCTCTCATGATAGACATTCGGGCGACCCATTCTTATGTGAGGCTGAGATGAGCGATGCCACCACCCTAATTGACACTACACGCGCCACTGTGTGCAGCGTGGCGCGTGCTCCCATTACGCACCGATTGAAATGTTGGCCTAAATTCTATGAGGCGATCAGGGTAGGCCGTAAGCGCCACGATTTACGTCGGGCAAGCGACCGTGATTTCCGAGTGGGGGATCGCCTCCTGCTATGTGAATTTGACCCCGAGAAATCCCTTTTTACCGGCCGCGAGCAGTTGGCTGACGTGACTTATATCACGTCAGCAGACCTGCCTTGCGCTCTCTCGCATGACGCACTTCATTCGGACTTTTGCATCCTCAGTATTAAAGTTGCCTAGGCAATTCCGACGCTGTGCCAGCGGCGGGCTTGGCTTAGCGAAACTCGAAGTCTGCCAAGCCTCCCCACCCTTCGGGGTGGCTGACGGTGCGATATATCCGTCCATCGTCGCGAAGTTCATAGTCGGGAAGGCCCGACCATCCCAGTGGGTGGCTCACTGTGCGGTAAAAGGCGCGGCCGCGGAGCTCATAATCCGGGAGGCCCGACCATCCAGCGGGATGGCTCACTGAACGATAAAGCTTCCCATTTCGGAGATCGTATTCCGGGAGACCAGACCAGCCGCGAGGATGAGAAACAGATCGGTAGACGGCAGACATAATGCCGATGTTATGGCGACGCCGGAGCGCGAACTCAAGGGTGGGGAGGAACTAAAACGGAACATCTTGCGCGATAGCCCCTTGGCCGATAAGGTCAAACGATCGGATTAGGAGGCTCCCGGCAACGATCGACAGCAACCTTCAGGCGGACGCACGCCAGCAGTTCAGGACGGAAATCCCATGATTCCGTTCTTTTCTTGGTTGAGACGGAAACGCTCGCCGCCCGCTGCAACCAAACCTGCGCTTCCACGGCCGCCGCACCAAGTGGATTTGCGGCGCGCCATCAATGCGATATCAGACGTCGTGCAAAACCGTCCGCGGCCGCTGCGCGAGTTCGACCAGATTCATATGAAATCCGGCGACATGGTCTTCCAGAGCGAGATCGTCGCCGACTGGGCTGATGGCAAGCGGCTCGCGTTTATTGGTGACGGTGACGCGATCAGCGTCTGCGTCGCCTATCTGCATGCGAGCGAGGTCCTGCCATTCGGGCCCTCGCACATTACCGTGTTCGATTTCGACGAACGCACCGTAAACGCCGTAACTCGCTTTGCGGAAGCTGCAGGGATCACCAACCTCGACGCGCAGCTCTATAACGTCCTCGACGCGTTGCCCGATATCGAGCCGTTCGATTGCTTCTACACCAACCCCCCTTGGGGTGCCTCGAACAATGGCGAGAGCGTCAACATATTCGTGGAACGTGGTATTGAGGCTTGCCGCCACAGCGGTGAGGGGATGATCGTCATTGCCGACGACGACGAAATCGACTGGCCGAAGCAGGTCCTTGCTAGCGTCCAGCGCCGTGCGGCCGAGAAGGGCTACTATGTCTCAAAGATGCAGAGGAAGCTGCACGAATATCATCTAGATGATGCGCCCGATCTGCGGTCCGGCAATCTCTACATTTCGGCGCTCCCGGGCAATCAAGTGCCAGCGCTCCTGAGCAGCGCCATCAATGATCCAGTCCGCCTCGAGAACTTCTACGGTCGGTCAAAGGAGGCGCGGGTTCACTACGTACTGGAGCGCCATAGGGTCAATTACGGCAAGGCGCATGATGATGAATATGAGCTCAAACTGTTCGGAGACGGCCGATGAACGCACCCTATAAGCCCGGCGACGGGATCCTGTTCATGAAGGTCGGCGTGCATGCGCGCGAGAGCCTCGAGGACATCATCGAACGCAAGGACAAGGAAATACGGGAGGCAGGATATGCCCTGTGGGGCTATGGTGGAAGCACCTGCCATCCAAGCACGATGGTTCAGCCTTTCGGCGAGGCGATCAGCGCGCGAGGTCAGGTCATCGAACTATGCATGGAAGAAATCAATTCCAAGCATTTCGCGGATCCAATCAGCGCAGCTGAATATTCGGTCAACGGCACCGATTGGCACGAGATCCCTGAGGCAATCAGTGTTCGCGGTTCGCGCTACGCCCTCTGGATCGACAATCTTCGCAAAGCCGATTTCCAGTTGCCGCTGAACCAGACGCAGGTTCCCATTGGGAACAGCACAGGGCGGAACGGCGGGCACTATATCAAGGGGCGCGTCGACAAGGCTTGCCTCGAGATGCTCGACGGTCCCCAGATTCCGAACGATGCGCCGCTTCGCGACATTCCGATCAGCCTCGTTGCGACATTGCGCAAACCCTATGCGGTATTCCTACGCGGCCAGCGCTGAGAGCGCGGCATCGCTGATGAGGATCGACCCTGCGGCCTTTGCAAGATCGCCGAGATAGCTCGCCAGACAGGCTTCGACCTCTGCGGCGACAATAGCCTCTTCGCGGTGGCAGGCGAAGCAGATCGCGGCGGATCTGTCGGCCCCGGGTTCGCTGCAGATATGCGCGCGCAGTTTCTCGATGCCGATCCGCGCCGCGATTTGCCGCAGCAACGCCTCGAGCGGCGCGACACGCCCGGCCAACGCATCGGGTGCAAGAACCGCCAGAGCGGCAATAGCACGCTTGTCGCCCGTGGCGAGCAGCGCGGCGTCCCGGTGCAGGAGAATGGCGGCGAGCTGGCTCTCACCGGTGTCGAACTGTAGATCTGCCCGGTTGGCGGCCTCTTCGAGCGCAGCCGCCGTTTGCAGCTCTTCCTCGGTCGGCTCCACCAGCGAGAGGGCGTCGCACAGCCCGGTGAAGGAGGCTTCGGCGGCCGCCGCATTCCGGAGACCGATATTGCCGAGCTTGCGCCTGATGACGACGGCGGCGACGCCCAGCATGACCGGCGGACCGGACGCGGTCGTCAGACAGTCCGTCAGCGGACCGCCGAGCTGCCACGCCGACATCTTTATCAGGACGTCATTGTCGAGCAGCACCCTCTCACGCATTCGGGATACCCATGATGCTGCGGAGATAATCGCACGCATCGTCAGTGAGAGAGTCCCAGATGATCTGCTGGGCAGCGACGCCGTTAACCTCCTGCCATAGCGGGCCGACATCGGGATAGAGCCTGTTCAATGCGTTCATTGCGACCGGCCAGATCTCTCGCCGATAGGCAAGGCACAGCGCGAGCGTGCCCGGTTCGATCCGGTAAACCGGCGCGGCCACGCGCACCGCATGCGCCAGCGCCGGCGCATTGAAATCATCGATGTTCGTCTCGATCGTGGGGTCGGGGCTGCCGGTCAGGACGGTCAGCGCGTATTCGTCGGCCTCGCGCTCCTGGCCGTCTCGGTCGGCAGCCGTCGCCGGATCTTCAACGTCGACCAGCGCAGGGGCGCCTGCGAGATGGCCGAGCATGATATGCGCAAGCTCATGCGCGAGGGTGAAGGCGAGCTGCGCGGGAAAGCGCGCATCATGGCCGAGGAGGATGGCGAAGCGTCCGTTCGAGTGGACGACCATCGCATGCATTCGCTTTGCCTCGAGCGGAAAGACCCGCAAGTGTATGACCGGAATTCCGAGCGCCCAGCAGGTCGAGACTAGCCCACCGAGATCCGCATATGGTCTTCTGGCGAGCAAGGCGTCGCGCAGCCGCTCGGCGTTGATCGCGCCCATAGCGGGGCCTTCTGCAACGGATTGAAGCAACGACTTGCCGATTGCCATCCCGAACGAGGTCATGGCGGCGCGGGCCGCCTCGTCCTCGGCGGTCAGGTGCTTGAACCGTGCCTCCTCGTTCCAGACGAATTCGACGCGTTCACCAAGCAGTGGCTGTGAACGCAGGCCGAGCCGGCGCGCGAGCGCAAACCGGAGTTCGGCGCGGCCCGAAGGCGACGCCGCGAGGGAGTCATCCCACCAGCTCGGCCACGCTGCCTCGATCGCGGCCTTGCTGATGCCGGCGCGGCGAAGCTCGTTCGTCAGTTTCTTGCGTTCCGCGTCCAATCGCCCTGCCGATCCTTTGGTGGGAAGAGGTTTAGCACCACGAGAACGAAAAGGGAACCTTTGAAGTTAAACCAGCAGTTCATTGTCGTCGTCGAGCGCCGGCCGATCCTTGAGTCGGGCCGCCAGTAGGGACCAGTGCGCTGATGATGATGACGACAGGTTGTCTAGTTCCGCCTTCTCCGCTGGACCAATCAGGACCGGATCGCAGAGACGGACCCAGTATCCCTCGACGAGGTCCGCGGTCATGCTAACTTCGTAGGAAGCGTCGTCCCGTTGGGTTGTGACCTGCCGGAGGAGGGCGGTGACCTGCGATGCGCCGACCGGCCCTCCGCGCTCGCCGACGTTGCGAAATGCCAACGGATCGAAGCGCGCGCCTCCGCGGTCGATCCTCAGCGGACTGTCGCTGCGGCACATGAGCGCATAATGGGCACGCTTTCGGCCCGCCGACGTTCCCGCGCGACTGGTGACGACCGACGCGGTCGGCAACCGGCGGGGCCTCCCGGCGGCGTCGTAATAGGCGCGCCAGAGAAGAAGGTCCTTCGCCTCCGCATCGATCTGCTTCGGTTTGGACTTCATGACCGAGAAAATCGCGCTGACGGGCTGCCGCATCATCGCAAGGATATGGGCGAGCCGAGACGGCGCATTGCCGACGCCCCAAAGGAAAAGCCCCCCGTTTGCTTCGCGTTCGAGGTCCTTACGGCGAATGATCGCGTCGAGCGTCTGGCCGGCCTCGGCCTGCATCCGGGACCAGCAGACAAGCGTGTCGCCAGCATGGACGTGGGCGGGAAGGGCTGCCGGTACAATCGCCCGCGATTGAAAATTCATAAGTCTCTCCAAAGATTGGTCGCCGCTAGAACGCTCACATCAACATGGGAAGGGTGTCGAGGCAGGCCGCATCTGCTCCGGGTCCGGCTGCCGACGCCCGTGAAGGATCGTTGGGGCGAAGGTGGCGTCATGTGGCTTTCGCCTCGCTGGGTGATGCAAACTGCAGATCTCGGACAGCCATCGAGAAGTGCACCTGCTTTTCGCCAGGAATGCTTGAGCGAACATTCTGAAGCAATTCGCCGACGTTGAGCACGAAGGCAAAAACCTGCTGCCCGCTGCCCAGAATTTCTTCCTGCAGCTGGTCGCGATCGCGAAAGTCGACGCCGCTGCCGTCGCTGACCACCCAATTCAGACCGCCAACTGGGGATTCTCCATCGGGCCAGAAACCGTCGTCCGAAAGACGCTGCGCTGCGTGCTTGAGACGGGAGAGCTGAACGCCGGCGTCGCGAAAGCACTGGATCATCTTAGCGACGAGAAGATCCCGATAAGAATAATAGCGGACGCGGCCGCGGGGATTATCGGCGCCGCAATAGGCGGGCTGTAGGAATCCGTGACGCTTTAGATAATCGATCATCGGCATGGACAGCCCGCTGATGGAGTGAACCTCGGCCACGGTAAAACCGTTGAGAGCATCCTTCACCTTCGGCATCCAGCATTTAAATCATAAGTCAGAGCGGATTTCAATTTTAAAAACTGGAAACGAGTGTCGCTGATTTGATAAGCGCTCTGGTCGGAGGACAGCAACGTCGCCCGTTCCCACGCTTTCGGATTATGGGAAGACAGACGTGGCTTGCTGTGAGTTTTCCCAACGTCCGTTTATTTGATTTCGGCACTGCAAGCGGACTGTCTGCAACCGGCCAGGACCGACAAGGACGCACCGAATTGATGATCGACGCGCGCTTGTGGAGGCGATGGCGGCCCAGTAACAAGGTAACACGCCTCCGACGAGAAAAGGCCGGAAAAGCCCGGAGTGACCGGGCGAACGACACTTGACGAGCGTTACCTTGCATCGGGCGTTGAGGTCGATACGGTTACATACCTCCATAAACTATCATTTGGTAACCCACTGATAATAATTCGTTCGTACGACGCGTGACGCCCGTCTGCGGAGCGCAGCGTTGCATCGCACCCGGCGCCAAATTTGGTACGCACCGGTCGATAGAAGGGGGGCGAATGATAACCGGGCGCATTACACCGCTCTTCGCGATCAACGCCCTGTGCCGCGTGCCAAACGATATTTCGCTTTCCTCTTCCGTCGACCCGTCGAGATGGCGGCCCTTTTTCCGTGCAAGGATTTCCGATGCCGAATTTTGAGATGCGCCGTCGAAACAATAGCGGCGCGCGGGTTCGCGCGCGCAACCTGCTTTGCGGGGCATCGCTCGCTGCCGTCCTTGCATGCGCGCCGCTCTCGGCGCGCGCCGAGGACCGTTACTGGGATGCCAATGGCACTGCGGTCGGCTCGGGCGGAACGGGAACCTGGAACCTCGCGAACCTCAACTGGAGTCCCAACGGCGACGGGGTGAGCGGGCCGTTCGTCGAGCCTTGGGCGAACGGTGATCTCGACAACGCGGTCTTTGGCGGCACTGCGGGAACGGTGACTGTGGGCGTGCCGGTGACGGTCGGCAATATCACCTTCAGTTCGGCGGGTTATGCCCTGAACGGCAGCACGATCACCCTCGGCGGTACAGCGCCGACGATCACGACCGGCGGCCTCGCCACCGGCAATAGCACAATCAATTCGGCCCTTGCGGGAACCGCGGGGCTCACCAAGGCGGGGGCCGGCATTCTGACGCTGACCGGCGCCAACAGCTTCAGCGGCGGCATCAACGTCACCGAGGGCCGGTTGAACGTCAGCGGCGATGCAGCGCTCGGCGCCGCGAGCAACGGCGTCACCCTGTCGGCGGGCACGATATTGCAAAGCACCGGCGCGCTAAGCTCCAGCCGCGTCATCACGCTGCTTTCCGGATCGGCGGGAATCGGTGGAGGCGTCGGCTCCGCGCACATTACCGGCGCGGGCGGTTTCTCGCTGGTGGCGCAGACCACTCTCACCGACAATACAAATGATTTCACCGGACCGGTGACCATCGAAGGTTTCAACCTCTATTTCACATCGATCGGAAATCTGGGCGAGGCGAGTGCCCTCGGTGCGGCAAACACCGTGGCGGACGGTACGATCTTCGTTCGCAACGCCGCCGCCGTTTATACCGGCAGCGGCGCGACCTCGAACCGCAGCTGGGCCATGGCGCCCCAGACGGGCTCCTCTATCCTGAGAAACCAGGGGACCGGCACGCTCTCGGTTACCGGAGACATAAACGCCGGGGGCGGATACACATCCTCGGTCATTCTCGACGCATTGACCGCGGACATGGCGCTGACGGGCGTCATTAGCAGCAACCTTGCGGCGCGGCCGTTCATTTTTACCGGCGGCGGAACGAACCGTACCATCACCCTCGGTAACGCCAACACCTTTGGTGGCCCCGCCACGATCCAGAACGTCACCGTAAGGGTGGGTTCGCTCGCCGATCAGGGTATTGCCAGTTCGCTTGGGACGGGCGGGACGATCGCGATCAACGGCGGCACGCTCTCCTATATCGGGACCGGCAGCAGCACAAATCGGGGACTCTTCCTCAACGGCGCCAGCAGCGTTCTGAGCGACGGGACAGGCGCGCTCAATATCGCCGGCGGGGTCGTATTCAATCCGTCGAATCCGGGCGACACGCTTACGCTTGGCGGCAGCTTCGCGGGCAGCAACACGCTGTCCGGCGCGATCTCCGGCAACGGCAACCTGATCATGAACGGTGCGGGCAGCTGGCTGCTCGGCGGCGCCAACAGTTTCACCGGATCGACCACCGTCAACAGCGGCACACTGCGGGCCGGCAGCGACCAGGCTCTCGGCGCTGCGAATGCGCTGATCGTCAACGGCGGCGCGCTCGACCTCAACACCCATGACCTGACCGTGACCTCGCTCGGCGGTACGGGGGGCAGCGTGGCGCTTACCGGCGCCGACCTGACGGTCAATGGTACCGCTAGCACCAGCTATGCCGGCAGCATCACCGGCACCGGCGGCCTCACCAAGCGCGGCACAAGCACGCTCACCCTGACCGGAGCGAACAGCTATAGCGGCGCGACCACCCTCAACGCCGGCACGCTGATACTGGCCTTCTCCGCCCCGGGCGCGCCGACGAGTGACATCCTTTCGAGCGCGTCCGCGCTCACCATGAGCGGCGGCACGCTCACGCTTATCGGCGCGGCGGCGACGGCCAACAGCCAGAGCCTCAACGGGCTCAATGTCAGCGCGGGCTACAATCGGATCGTCGCAAGCTCCGGCGTCGGCGGCAACATGCTGCTCAATCTCGGCGCGCTCAACCACACGGGCGGCCTGCTCGATTTCACGATGCCGGCGGCCGGCCAAATCACCACGACCAACGGCGATGGCGCGCTCAGATGGGCGACTATCAACGGGACCGACTATGCGCAGGTCAGCGGCGGCCTCATCACGGCCTTCACAGCTTATGCGCAAAAGGACAATGCGAGCACGTGGCTGACGGGCGATGTGGTCAGCGACGAAGGCGGTGCGGCGAACACCGGCTTTTTCGGCAGCGTCACCGGCGACGTCCAGCTCGGCGGCCTCAAATATACCGCTGCTGACAATTCCTCGATTACCGTCGGCGCCGGCAACACGCTCGGCGTGGACGGCACGATCATCGTCGCGTCCACCATCAACAACGGCAGCCAGCTGATCGCCGGCGGCTCGGTCACGGGTTCGGCCGGCGGCGGCGCGTTCGGCGTCTTGCACAACGGCACCGGTACAGGTACCTTCACGATCGCATCGAACATCGTCGACAATGGCGGGACCAGCTTCGTCAAGGGCGGGGTCGGCCGCGTGTCGCTGACCGGCACGAACAGCTATACCGGCGGAAC
>CBJKNR010000007.1:0-25596 GCA_966417555.1 uncultured Sphingopyxis sp. | reverse complement strand
GGTGACCCGCTCGATCAGCGGATGCTCGGGCACGCGCAGCCGGCTGTTGCTCACGACCTTGACCGGCACCGCGTGCCGCCAGGCGACGCGATAGATTTCGTCCTTCACCGGACAGGCGTCGGCATCGACAAGAATCTGGATAGCTTCCGGCATGGCGGGAGGGTCAGTCGACCTCGACACCCTTCCAGAAGGCGATGCGGCCCCTGATAGCCGCGGCGGCCTCCTTGGGGTCGGGATAATACCACGCGGCGTCGGCGTTCACCTGCCCGTCCACCGTCACATGATGGTAATACGCGGTGCCCTTCCACGAGCAGACGCTCGTCGTCGTGCTGTCGGAGAGGACGCCTGCGTCGACCGCCTCGCGCGGGAAATAATGATTGCCCTCAACGACGACGGTGTCGTCGCTGGCGGCGATCACCGCACCGTTCCACCGTGCCTGCACCATCGATCCGCCTCCAGCTTCAGCCCGCTAGCCCATCCCACACCAGCCTGGCGCCGAGCAGGACCATCAGCAGATAGATGATAGCATAGAAACGCGCGCCATCGATCCGTTTCAGCCAGCGCACGGTGAGCAAGGTCGACCCGATCGCAAGCGGCATGAGCAAGACGGCCGCGACGAGCACCTCATGCGGAAAGGCGCCGAGCGCGATATAGGCGGGCACCTTCATCCAGTTGATCGCAGCGAACAGGATCGAGCTCGTCCCGACGAAGACGAGATGCGGCAGGCGCCGCGGCGTCACCCACATCTGGAAGGGCGGCCCGCCCGCATGCGCGATCTGGCTCGTGAACCCCGTCGCGACCCCGAACAGGCTGCCGACCCAGCCCGGCGAGGTCGAGGCCGCGACCACGCGCCCGCCGCGCTCGACCCACAGCCGGTAGAGGCCGAACGCCAGCGTGATCGCGCCCAGCGCCGCCATCAGCTTCGCCTCGTCGACGCGCTCGGCATAGGCATAGCCCGCGGCGATGCCGATCGCCGCCCCCGGCAGCATCCAGGCGATGACCCAGCCGTCCCACGTCTTGCGGAACGACCAGACGCTGACGACGTCCTGCACGATCAGGATCGGCAGCAGCAGCGCCGCGGCGATCGTCGGCGGCAGCACGAGCGCGACGAGCGGCGTCGCGAGCGCGCCGACCCCCGAGAGGCCGCCCTTGGCGAGCCCGAGCAGGATCACCGCCGCGGCGACTGCAAGCAGCGTCAGCGGATCGGCGAGCAGGGTCATGCAGCGGCGATGTCCGGTGTCTCCGGCAGCCGCCAATCGATCGCGCCGCGGCCATGCGCTTCCAGAAAGGCATTCGCTTGGCTGAACGGCCGCGACCCGAAAAAGCCGTTGTGCGCCGACAAGGGCGAGGGATGCGGCGCGCGCAGGATCAGGTGCGGGCTACCCGGCCCGAGCCCCGGCACATTCGCCGCCTTCCGCTGCGCATGGCTGCCCCACAGGATGAAGACCTTGGGCGCCGGATCGGCGGCGACCGCCGCAACGATCGCGTCGGTGAACCGCTCCCACCCCTTGCCCTGATGCGACGCGGCCATGCCGCTTTCGACCGTCAGGCAATTGTTGAGCAGCAGCACGCCCTGCTGCGCCCAATGTTTGAGATAGCCGTGCGACGCGGGCGGGATCCCCAGGTCGCTGCGCATTTCCTTGTAGATATTGACCAGGCTCGGCGGCGTGCGCACGCCGGGCTGAACCGAAAAGCAGAGCCCGTGCGCCTGCCCGGGGCCGTGATAGGGATCCTGCCCGAGGATGACGACACGCACATCCTGCGGCGGGGTCGCGTCGAGCGCCGCGAACCAGTCGCGCGGACGCGGAAAGATCGCCTTCCCCTTCGCGCGCTCGTCCGCGAGAAATTGCTTCAGCGCCGCCATATAGGGCTGCTCGAACTCGCCGCCGACGCGTGCGAGCCAGTCGGGATGCAATTTGACCTCGGCCATGACCGCGCTTCACCAGAGCCGCGCGGGCTTGTCCAGCCCGTTCCCCGGTCGCCTGTGCGTAAAACGGCATCGGGTTCGCCGATCCAGCAGGCGGCCAGCCCCCCAACCCCAACCGCCCCTCTTCGGTTTCGTCGGCTCAATGCCCTGCGGCACCCAGCCCGTCGATCTTCTTCGACTGGCGCACGATCAGGCCGGGGAACCAGCGCGCGAGGCGCGACAGCCTTTTCGCCATCTTGCCGACCGTGGTGTGCACGGCGTCGCCGTGCACCGCCGCCCACGCCGCCTCGGCGACGCGCTCGACGGGGACGATCTCGAAACCGCTGGCGGACAGGCGGGTGCGCGCAGGCTCGTTGCTGTCGGCGCTGACCTGGTCGAGCAGCGGCGTGTCGATGAAGCCCGGCATCAGCGAGCGCACCCTGATGCCATGTTTGGCGAATTCGATCTCGAGCGCTTCGGTCAGCCCGCGCACGGCGAATTTGGTCGCCGAATAGACCGCGAGCCCCGCGACGCCATAGAAGCCCGACGCCGATCCGGTGTTGAGGATCGTCGCCCCGGGCGTCGCGCGGAGCAGCGGCAGCGCCATATAGACGCCGTTGACGACGCCCCCGAGATTGATCGCGATCAGCCGGTCGGCCTCCTCCGGCGCCATGTCCATGAACTGCCCGCCCGACCCGATGCCCGCATTGTTGAAAAGGACGTCGAGGCGTCCGCCGCCCGCTTTCGCGAATTCGCCCAGCGCGGCGCGCCACTGGTCGCGGTCGCGCACGTCCATCATATGGCGCGACGTCGCGCCTTCGGGCAGCAGTGCGGCGGTTTCGTCGATCCCGGCGCGGTTGACGTCGGCGATGCCGACGAACCAGCCCTGTCCGGCGAAATGGCGCGCGACCGCGCGGCCGATGCCCGATCCGCCCCCGGTGATGAAAATCGCCTTCCGTGCCATCGCGCTCTCCTTACATCATTGTCAGTTCGACAAGATGCGAGTTTGGCGGTCGGGTCAAGCCGCAATCGCGGCTTGGCAAGATCGGGCGTCGCTCGCTAAGAGAGCGGCGATGACCCGCGGCCTCCGCTTTCTCCTCCTGTCGCTGCTGATGCTGTGCGCGGGCCTCACCGCACCCGCGCGCGCCGAGGTGATCGTCAGCTTTTACAGCCATGATTTCGGCGACCGCTTTCCGCACGCCTTCATCGTGATGAAGGGCACGCTCGACGCGACGGGCGAGGTCGTCGACGCCAATTACGGCTTTACCGCCGTGTCGATCAGCCCAGCGATCCTCCTCGGATCGGTGAAGGGCAAGGTCGAATCGTCCAAGGCCGATTATATCGCCAAAAGCGACCGCCAGTTCGACGTGACGGTCGACGATATGACCTATGCGCTGGTGCTCGCGAAAGTCGCCGAATGGCGCGACCGCGAACAGCCGAGCTACAGCCTGAACAGGCGCAATTGCGTCCATTTCGTGATGGAGCTGGCCGAAGTGGTGGGGCTCAGGGTCAACCGCCAGAGCAAGCTGTTCAAGAAACCCAAAAGTTTCCTGATCGAGGTGAAGGGGCTCAATCCCGCACTCGACTGATGACGGCCTGCGCCCGTTGCAGGCAGCGATAAATTTTCCCTGCCATCCCCGATGGCAGAGCGCCATTCACCGCTCGTCGCGATAACGACTGCGCAGCATGTCCCTGCGTCGGGCGCGGATTCGCTGGTACCGGAGGATAATGAAGACGGCGGCCCCCGCCATGGCGGCAATCAGGGCAAAAGCGACGAGGATTCTCGTTTCGATGACGAATCTCCAGCCCGACCATGAACGAGACCCCGAAAACATGCACCAGTCGAGACGGAAAGGATCCGCGATGGCGGACCCCTGCGAACATCGTCACCCTGCACCTGTTTCGGGGGCCTGGTGGTCGTCTCTTTTCGCGCGGCGCTGAATTGAAGGTCAGGCCATGGATGTTGAAACAGCATGACAATTTTGAACGCTGCTCCCTACCCCAGGCCATCGCGCCCCGCTTCTAGATTTTCCCGCGCACGCCCACGAAAAAACGGCGACCCAGATAGTCGTACTGCGTTCCGAACGCCGGCGCCTGTCCGATCACCGGCGGCGTCGCGGCGACCACCGTTGACACGCGCGGCGGCGGCGTGTCGAACAGGTTCGCAACCCCCAGCGTGATGCGAAAGCGCTCGGCGACGTCGCGGCTCAGCGACAGCGAGTGAGTGAAGGTCGCGGGCACGCTGACGTCGGGGCAGAAGCGCCCGCCCGGGCGGAAGCCCGAGGTGCGGCACGCATCGCCGCCCTGCGCGCGGAGCAGATCCTCTTCGTTCGACGCCGCGCCGGTGACGTCGAGGCCGTAGAAGAGCGTCCAGCCGCCCTTCATCCAGCCGAGGTTGAAATCGCCGACCCATTTCGGATTGCCGATCTTGCCGTTGTCGTCGACCTCGGTGCCGGGGAAGAGCGAAACCTTGTCCTTCACCTGCCACGTCATCTGCGCACGGAAGGTCAGCGCGCCGAGGTTGCCGAGGTCCTGATCGACCGCGAGCGACAGGTCGACGCCGCGATTGCGCTGGCGGCTGATGTTGACATAGCGGTCGGTGACGCTCGCGACGCTCTGCGTGTCGGGCCCGGCCGCGGTGCGCGTGAACAGCCCGCACAGCGGCTCGTCGGCGATCTCCGAATCATAGCAGCCGCGCAGGATGTTGCCCGCGCCGAGCAGCGTGATTTCCTGCCTGACCCTGATGTCGAAATAATCGACCGCGAGGCGCGTCTTGAGCCCGCTCCACAGCGCCCCCGACAGGTCGGAGGTCAGGATCAGCGACACCGTCTTCGCGGTCGAGGTTTCGGGCTCGAGTTCGCCGAGCCCGCCGCCCGACACGATCGTCGCGGGGCCGATCCCGCCGGCATAATTCGGACCGATGCCGTCGGCGGCGCAATTGTCGAAGATGCGCTGGCTGATCGCCCCCGCCGCAAGCCGCGCCGCGGTCTGGATGCACGGATCGATCGCCTGTTGCCCGAGGAAACCCGTCTGGTCCTGAAGGAACAGCTCGAACAGCGCGGGCGCGCGGAACGAGGTGCCCCAGGTGCCGCGGAAACGCAGCCAGCCGGTGACCGCCCAGTCGGCGCCGACCTTCCACGTCGTGTCGCTGAACCTGTCCTCCGCCCCGTCGCGGCGCGTCGCCGCGACATGGGTGTAGCGCGCCGCGCCCGACAGCGTCAGCCGCTCGATCATCGGCACACCTTCGAGCAGCGGGACCTCGGCCTCGCCGAAGACTTCCTTCGACACGGTGCGGCCCGCGGTGATCCCCGAGGTCGTGAAATTGGCGACATTGCCCGCGAGCGTCGCCTCGCCCGGCGTGTCGTTGATCTCGTCGCGGCGAATGTTCGCACCGAATGCGACCCCGACCGGCCCTGCCGGAAGATCGGACAATTTGCCCGTCAGCAGCGCCTCGGCCGAGGTCTGCTTGAACAGCGTCCGCCCCGTCTCGCGCCCCGTCAGGAAAGCGCGCTCGGCCGGCGTAAAGTCGCCGCGCAACACGCGCGGGTCGGTGAAGTCGATGTCGATGCACTGCGCGCCGCGGATCGCGGTCACCGTCCCCGCGCACGAACGCGTTCGCAGCGTTTGCGACGCGATGGCGTCCTGATAGATGACGTCCTGCGTATAGCTCGCGTCCGAACGGCTATGCTGACCGTGGACATCCCATTTCCACCCGGCACCGATCTCGCCGCGCAGCCCGAGCACGCCGCGATAATAATCGACGTCGGCCCGGCTTTCGGATTTCACCAGCACGCGCGGGCGCAGGACGAGGTTGCCGCCGAACTCCGCGTTGAACGGGTCGCCCATGTCGAGCGGATCGCAATTATTGGCCGCCGGATTGCACAGGAAGAAGGGCAGCATCGACGAGCCGGTGAATTGCTCGAGCGTCATCGACTGGAAGCCGTTGTTCCGCGACTTGCGGTTGCTGAACAGGAACTCGCCATAGGCGGTAATGCCGTCGGTCACGTCATAGGCGGCATCGGCATAGGCGCTGATCCGGCTCATCCGCGAAAAAACGTCCGAATCCTGCTCGACCGGCTCGAACCGGTTGAGCGCGCCATTCGACGGTCCGTCGAAATCGACTCCAAAGAAATCGGCCGGGCCGAACACGCCGATCGGGTTATAGGCGCCCAACGGAATGCCGACGCCCGCGAGCGCGGCGCCATATTGGCCGGCGAAGATCGGTTGCCCGTTCGGCGCGATCAGCCCGGGGCCAAAGGTCGGAAAGCCATCCTGGTCGACCCCCGAAAAATCGGAGAAGACGATCGCATTGCCGAGCGTGCTGTTGCACGCCGGACGCCCGGTCTGGAAATCGACGATGTCGGCGCGGCTGCCGTCGGCCTCGCGCTTCAGATATTCTTCCGAACAGAAGAGGAAGCCGCGATCGCGGCGCGTCAGGTTCTGCTGGCGGAAAACATCGACCGTCGCGAAGAAATGGCCGCGGTCGAATTTTCTGCCGAAGCTCGCATCGGCGCCATAGCTTTCGCCGCCGCCCTGTTCGGTGATCGAAGAGAAGCCGCCGGCCTCGAAGCCGTCGAGATCGTCGCGGGTCAATATGTTGACGACACCGGCGACGGCGTCCGACCCATAGATCGACGAGGCGCCGGTCTTCAGCACCTCCACCTGCCGCACCACCGACAGCGGCAGCACATTGAGGTCGAAGGGCGCGACCGCGCCGCGGATTCCCGCCGGGCCCGCGCGCCGGCCGTTGATCAGCACCAATGTCCGCTCGGCGCCGAGCCCGCGCAGCGATACCGTCTGCACATCATTGCCGCCATTTGCGACGAAGCGGTTCGAGATCGCCGAGGTGATCTGGATCGACCCCTGCGCCGCCGGCACCTGCTGCAGCATATCGGCGAGCTGGACCTGCCCCTGCAGCCTCGCGCTCTCTGGGTCGATGGTCTGGATCGGGTCGGCGCTGGTGAACTCGCTCTTCGCGATGCGCGATCCGGTGACGATGATCGGATCGCCGTCCTGCTCCTGCGCCAATGCGGGACTCACCGACAAGGCAATCGCCGAAGCCGTTGCAGCCAGAAACACCTGGGACCGGGTGCCCATTTTCATCATCCTTGTTCGAATAGAAGTTGATCTCGCCCCCCGGCGCGCCGGCAATATGCCAAAAGGCGTTTCGATACGGTTTACGTTGCGGTAAGCTATCGACGGCCCTTCATCGCTTGTCGGGACAGCCCCGCACCGCTACGCACGCGGCGAAAGGAACGGGTGATGAGCAAAGCGATGGGCGAAACGCTGGAACGGCTCGAGCGGGTCATCCACGACCGGCTCGCGACCGGCTACGCGGGCACCTCCTACGTCGCGAGCCTCGCCGCCAAGGGCCGCGGCAAGATCGCGCAGAAGCTCGGCGAGGAAGCCGTCGAAACCGTGATCGCAGCGGTCAGCGAGGACGATGCCGCGCTGGTCGGCGAGGCAAGCGACCTTGTCTTCCACCTCGCGATCCTGCTCGCCGAGCGCGGCGTCGGCTGGGACGACATCGCCGCCGAGCTGGATCGCCGCCACGGCACCTCGGGCCACGCCGAAAAAGCCAGCCGCCCCAAATAGGAGCCCTCCCCATGCCGATCGACGCGACGCTTCCCTATGACGAGACCAATATCTTCGCGCGCATCCTGCGCGGCGAGCTGCCGTCGAAGACGATCTATGAGGACGAGTATGCGCTCGCCTTCCACGACATCAATCCGCAGGCGCCGCTCCACATCCTCGTGATCCCCAAGGGGCCTTACGTGAGCTGGGACGATTTTTCGGAGCGCGGGAGCGACGCAGAGATCGCGGGCTTCGTCCGCGCGGTGGGCAAGGTCGCGCGCGACCAGGGCCTCGTCGCCCCCGGCTACCGCCTGCTCGCCAATGTCGGGCTCGACAGCCATCAGGAAATCCCGCACCTCCACGTCCATATCTTCGCTGGACGTCCGCTCGGTCCGATGCTCGCGAGATAATCCCGTCTGTGACGGTGGTCACAGCATTTTCCCGAAGCGCGACTAACCGTGCGCCATGTACGGCGACGGGTGGACTCTGTTCCCTGTTTCCAGCAGGATAGCCGCTCGGGCCAGAATGGGGAGACGACAGGATGGGCAAGGGATGGCGCGGGCTGGGCGCATGGCTGACCGGCAAGGCGAAACTGGCGCTGATTCTCCCCCTCACCCTCGCGATGGCCGCGACCGCCACCGCCGACACGGTGCCGCAGGTCACGCTCGCGACCCCCGGCTCGTCGGGGACCGGCGACGGCACGATCACGCGCTTCACGCTGCGTTTCTCCGAGGACATGGTCCCGCTCGGCGACCCCCGCGCCCCCGCCCCCGCCACCAACGACTGCAAGCTGCCCTCGACCGGCCGCTGGGTCGACACGCGCACCTGGGTGCTCGAATTCGAAAAGCCGCTCCCCGGCGGGTTCGCCTGCCATGTCGAGCTGCGCGACGGGCTCAGGACCGCACGCGGCGTCGCGGTCGCGGGCAACAGCCGCTTCGCGCTCGACACCGGCGGCCCCTCGGCGCGTGCCGTGCTCGCGGGCGGCATGGACGGCGACATCGAGGAGGACCAGATCTTCCTTGTCGCGACCAATGTCGCCGCCGACCGCGCCTCGGTCGGCCGCTTCGCCTATTGCGCGGTCGACGGCATCGGCGAGAAAATCCCCGTCGACGTCCTCCCGCGCGAGACCGCAACGCAGATATTGACGGGGCTCGGCGACAACAACTGGTCGCGCCAGTCCTTCACCTACGACGCCGGCCTGCCCCAGCGCTTCCCCGCCGCGGGCGCCGACCGCGAGGCCGTGCTCGACAGCATCGTCCCCGTAAAATGCCGCCGCCCGCTGCCCCCGGGCCGCGAGATGGCGCTCGTCTGGGATGCGCGCATTTCGCAGGCCGGCGTACCGACCCGCACGGCCGGGCGCGACCAGCGCTTCGACCATGACGTGCGCCCCGCCTTCACCGCCAAAATGTCGTGCAGCCGCATCAATCCGCAGGCGGGCTGCAACCCGATCAAGGATGTGACGCTCAGCTTTGCCTCGCCGGTATCGCGCGAAACGATCCTCGCCGCGACGCTGAACACCGCCGACGGCAAGCGCCTGACGCCGAAGATCGACGACGACGACCGGAACGACGCCTGGCTGACCAGCGTCCGCTTCACCGGCCCGCTCCCGCAGAATGTCGACGCGACGCTCGTCCTGCCCGAGGGCGTCACCGACCAGAGTGGCCGCAAGCTGCAGAACCAGTCGAATTTCCCGTTGAAATTCCACATCGACCGCGCTCCGCCGCTCGTCAAATTCGCCGCCGAATTCGGCATACTCGAAGCCGGCGAAGGCGGCGTGCTGCCCGTCACCGTGCGCGGCGTCGAAAGCAGCCTCGTCCAGGCGAACCTCAGGATGCCCGCGACCGCATTGAAGGTCGGCGACGACGATGCCGCGATCGCGCGCTGGCTGAAGCGCGTCGACGACGCCGACGACACCGACTATCGCGAGGAAAAGAACGCCGCGGGCAAGGCGGTCACGGTCAACTACACCGGCAGCAGGTCGGTGTTCGACGGCGCACCTGCAGGAGGGGAACGCCGCGACATGCAGCTGTCGCCCCCCGCGGGCGGCAAGGAGTTCGAGGTCGTCGGCATCCCGCTCACCGAAAAGGGCTTCCACGTCGTCGAGATCGCGAGCCCCGAGCTCGGCGCCGCGCTGCTCGGCCGCAAGTCGACGCGCTACGTCGCGACCGCCGCGCTCGTCACCAATATGGCGGTGCATTTCAAATGGGGCCGCGAGGGGTCGCTCGCGTGGGTGACCGCGCTCGACACCGGCCTGCCCGTTCCGGGCGCCGAAATCCGCGTCACCGACAGCTGCACCGGGCGCCTGCTCGCACGCGGCACCGCCGACAAGGCCGGCCGCCTCGCCTTTGCGGGCGGCCTGCCGCAGCCCGAAACCTATTCGAGCTGCGAAGACAATCCCGACATGGCGAAAAGCGAAGGCCATGCCCTGATGGTCAGCGCGCGCGCGGGCGACGATTTCAGCTTCACGCTCACCGACTGGGGCAGCGGCATCCGCCCCTATGACTTCGACCTTCCCTATGGCTGGTCGGAGCGGAACGACATCTTCCACACCGTCTTCGACCGCGCGCTCGTGAAGGCAGGCGAGACGGTGCATATGAAGCACCTGCTCCGCCGTCCGGTCGGCCTCGGCTTCCGTACTCCCGAAGCCATGTCGGGCAAGCTTCGCCTCGTCCACCGCGGTTCGGACACCGAATTCGAAATGCCCTTCAGCATTGCGGCGACGGGCAGCGGCGAGACGACATGGAACGTCCCTGCGTCCGCCCCGATGGGCGATTATGAGCTCGTCTTCGTCACCAAGGACAAGGATGGCGAGGACAAGACGATCTGGTCGGGCCAGTCGGTCAAGGTCGACGAATATCGCCTGCCGACGATGAAGGCGGCGATCACCGGGCCGAAGACCGCGCTCGTGCGCCCCGCCGCGGTGCCGCTCAATCTGTTCGTCGGCTATCTCTCGGGCGGCCCCGCGCCGAACATCCCCGTCGAACTGCGCACCAATTTCCGCTCGAGCTGGTCGCCGCCCGAGGATTACAAGGATTGGGATTTCGACGGCCAACCGGTGAAGGAAGGCGTCGTCCAGCTCGACGACAGCGGCGACGAGCCGTCGGCAGACCTGCCGCTCGCGCGCTCGGTGCCCTTGAAGCTCGACGCCAACGGCGCCGCGACGACAAACGTAACCGTCGATCAGCCGATCACCGAACCGACGCTGATGGCCGCCGAAATGGATTATGAGGATGCGAATGGCGAGACGCTGACCTCGATCCGCCGCATCACCCTCTATCCCTCGGCCGTCCGCCTCGGGCTCAAGACCGACGGCTGGCTGATGCGCGACAATGACCTGCGCCTCAATTTCATCGCGCTCGACCTCGACGGCAAGCCCATCAGCGGCCAGCGCGTGCAGGTCGCGGTCTACAACCGCGAGATCATCACCGCGCGGCGCCGCCTGATCGGCGGCTTCTACGCCTATGACAACCAGATGCGCACGACGCGCCTCGATGCGACGTGCAGCGCGACGACCGACAGGCTCGGCCGCGCGAGCTGTGCGATGGCGCCGGGCGTCTCGGGTGAGGTCACCGTCGTCGCGACGACGCAGGACGAGGGCGGCAACGAAGCGCGCGCCGTCCGCTCGGTCTGGCTCGCGGGCGACGACGACTGGTGGTTCGGCGGCGACAATGGCGACCGCATGGACGTGATCGCCGAAAAGCCGCGCTATGCCGCAGGCGATACCGCCAATTTCCAGGTCCGCATGCCCTTCCGCGAGGCGACCGCGCTCGTCACCGTCGAGCGCGAAGGCGTGCTGTCGAGCTTCGTCGTACCGCTGAAGGGCACCAACCCCGTCGTGAAGGTCAAGCTTCCCGCGACCTACGCCCCCGACGTCTATGTCTCGGTGATGGCGGTGCGCGGGCGCGTCACCGGCGGCGAAAGCTGGTTCCGCAAGATGAAGCGCGCGGTCGGCTTCAAGATCGAGAATAGCGAAGGCGCCCCGCCGACCGCCTTGGTCGACCTCGCCAAGCCTAGCTATCGCATGGGTATCGCGCGCATCAAGGTTGGCTGGGAAGGCCATCAGCTCGGCGTCAAGGTCAAGGCCGACAAGGAGAAATATTCGGTCCGCGAAACCGCGAAGGTCGGCATCGAGGTCAAGACCCCCGACGGCAAGGCGCCGAAAAACGCCGACGTCGCCTTCGCCGCGGTTGACGAGGCGCTGCTCCAGCTCGCCCCCAACGAAAGCTGGGAGGTGCTCAGCGCGATGATGGGCGAACGCACGCTCGACGTGCTCACCTCGACCGCGCAGATGCAGGTCGTCGGCAAGCGTCACTATGGCCGCAAGGCGCTCGAACCAGGCGGCGGTGGCGGCGGCGATCTGTCGGGGCTGACGCGCGAGGATTTCCGTCCCGTGCTGCTGTGGAAGGGCAATGTCCCGCTCGACGCCAAGGGCCGTGCCACGGTCGACGTGCCGCTCAGCGACAATCTCTCGGGCTTCCGCCTCGTCGCGATCGCGACCGACGGCTCGCAATATTTCGGCACCGGCGAAACGAGTGTCCGCACCGTGCAGGATCTCGGCGTCTTCGCCGGCATGCCCGAACTGGTGCGCACCGGCGACACCTATGATGCGCGCTTCACGCTGCGCAACGGCACCGACAAGCCGATGGAGGTCACCGCAACCCCGACGCTGTCGCCCGCCGTCGCGACCGCGCCGCCGCTGACCGTCACCATCCCCGCGGGCGGCGCGGTGCCGATCAGCTGGTCGATGACCGCGCCCGAACAAACCGGCCCGATCCAGTGGACCGTCGATGCCGCGCAAAAGGGCGGCAAGGCGCGCGACCGGCTCGTCTTCGAACAGACGGTCGAACCCGCGGTGCCGGTCGAGACCTGGGCTGCCAGCCTCTTCCGCGTCGGCCCCGCGACGACATTGCCGATCGCGATCCCGGCGGGCGCGCTCCCCGGCGGCTATGTTGATATCGCGCTCGCGGGCACGCTCGCGCCGCCGCTCACTGGCGTCCGCGACTATATGAGCGCCTATCCCTACAGCTGCTTCGAACAGCAGACGTCGCGCGCGGTCGCGCTCGGCGACGTCGGGCGCTGGCAGGCGCTCGCGGGCGCGATGCCGACCTATCTCGATGACGACGGACTGCTCCGTTACTGGCCGAACGAAAATCTCACCGGGTCGATCGAGCTCACCGCCTATGTAATGAACGTGACCGCCGCGAATGGCTTCGCCATCCCCGAGGCATCGAAGGCGAAAATGGTCAAGGCGCTGCAGGCGGTCGTCGAAGGACGTCTCACCCGCAAGGGCTATGGACCATACGATATCCGTCCGGTCCGCATCGCCGCGCTCGCGGCGCTCGCGCGCAACGGGGCCGCCAACGCCGGCCTCGTTTCCGCAATCGACGTGTCGCCGATCGACATGGCGACCGGCACGCTCGCCGACTGGCTCGTCGCGATCGAAAAGACGCCCGGCGTGCGGAACGCGCCCGCATTGCGCACCGCGGCCGAAGCCGAACTCAGGAAGCGCCTCGTCTATGAAGGCACCCGCCTCGACCTCGTCGACGATGCCAAGGCAGCGTGGTGGATGATGACCAGCGGCGACGAGATGGCGATCAAGGCGCTCGAGGCCGTGCTCGGCCGCAAGGGCTGGGAGGATGACGCGGGCAAGCTGATGGTCGGCGTCGCGCAGCGCCAGCGCAAGGGCCATTGGGACACCACCCCCGCCAACGCATGGGGCGCGGTCACCGTCCGCCGCTTCGCCGAACTCTATCCGGCAAGCGCGATCACCGGCGTCACCAAGGTCGGCCTCGCGGGCGCCACCGCCTCGCAAAGCTGGCCGCTGCCTGCCGAACCGGTCTCGCCGCTTCGCGTCGCGCTGAACGCCGCGACGATGAGCCTCAGTCACGAAGGCACCGGCGCGCCATGGGCCACCGTCAGCGTCAAGGCGGCAGTGCCGCTCAAGGAACCGCTCAACGCGGGTTACCGGATCAAGCGTTCGGTCAGCATCGTCAAGGCGGCGAACAAGGACCGGCTGACGCGCGGCGACGTGATCAAGGTGCGGATCGAGGTCGTCGCGGCCGCGGGCCGGACGTGGGTCGTGATCAACGATCCGGTCGCCCCCGGCGCGACGATCGTCGGCAACCTCGGCGGCCAGTCCGAAATGCTTGGCCAGCAGGCCGGTGGATCGGGCGCACAGCCGAGCTATGTCGAACGCGGCAAGGACGCATGGCGCGGCTATTTCGGCTGGATGCCCGCGGGCACCCATGCGGTCGAATATGTCGTGCGCTTGAACGGCTCGGGCAAGTTCACCCTGCCCCCGACCCGCGTCGAGGCGATGTACTCGCCCGCGATCCGCGGCCAGTGGCCGAACGCGCCGGTCACGGTGGCGAGTGTCGGGTCGTGATGGCCTCACACGCCCCATCTCCGTCATTGCGAGCGAAGCGAAGCAATCCAGAGCGGCTTGTCCCACTCTGGATTGCTTCGCTTCGCTCGCAATGACGATGTGAATGAGTCCGCTTGGCGCCAAGCCGATGAGCGTGCAGCCAAAATCCTCGCGATGGCGTAGCTGGCTCGCATGGCTCGCACTCGCCCTGCTCGTCCTCGTGACCATCGCGCATCTTCTCACCCGCCCACCGGCGATGCCTACCTTCGAGGAGGTGCGCGCCGACTGGCGTCCCAGCGAGGCTTGGCTCTACGACCGCGACGGCCAATTGCTCGACAGCGAGCGCGTCAATTTCGAGCGCCGCCGCCTCGCCTGGGTGCCGCTGAAGAATATCAGCCCGGCGGTTCGCGACGCCGTGGTGCAAAGCGAGGACCGCCGTTTCTGGTCGCACGGCGGCGTCGACTGGCTTGCCATCGCAAGCGCGATCCGCGCGCGCCTGACGATGGGGGGGACCGGCGACCGATCGCGCGGTGCCTCGACGCTCGCAATGCAGCTCGCCGCTTTCCTCGACCCCAGCCTCGCGCAGCCCGGCCAGCGCGACTGGCGGACCAAGATCCGCCAGATGCGCGCGGGGCAGGTGCTCGCAACCAACTGGTCGCACGATCAGATGCTCGAAGCCTATTTCAACCTTCTCCCCCTGCGCGGCGAGGCGCAGGGCATCGGCGCGGGCGCGCAAAGCCTGTTCGGCAAGAAACCCGCCGAACTGAACCGCACCGACGCCGCGCTCTTCGCGGGCCTCCTCCCCAATCCCGCCGCGGGCGCCGAAGCGCTCGGCCGCCGCGCCTGCCGAGCAGCAAAAGCGAAAGATTGCACCGCGATCCGCGCCGCCGCCGCGACCCTCGCTTCGGGCGAACAGGCCGCGCGCGTCGACCCCGCGCTCGCGCCGCACCTTGCCGTCCGCCTGCTCGACACACCGGGAAAGCGTGTCAAGACCACGATCGACCGCCGCATCCAGACCGCCGCGATCGTCGCGCTGCGCCGCCAGCTCGCCGGGCTCGGCGCAACCCGTGTCCGCGACGGCGCGGTCGTCGTGCTCGACAATGCCACCGGCGAGGTGCTCGCCTATGTCGGCGGCGTCGGCCTCAAATCGACCGCGGCGTCGGTCGACGGCGCCAATGCGCGGCGGCAGGCGGGCTCGACGCTGAAACCGCATCTCTATGCGCAGGTGATCGAACATGGCTGGCTCACCGCCGCCTCGATCCTCGACGACAGCCCGGTCCAGCTCGACACCGCCTCGGGGCTCTATGTCCCCAAGAATTACGACCACAGCTTCAAGGGGCCCGTCAGCGTCCGCCACGCGCTCGCCTCGTCGCTCAACGTCCCTGCAGTCCGCGCGCTCGTCATCGACGACGTCCAGCAGTTCCGCGACCGTCTGTGGGCGCTCGGCTATCACGGCCTTGTCGAAGACGGCGAATATTACGGATTTTCGCTGGCGCTCGGTTCCGCCGAGGTCAGCCTGGTCGAGCAGGCCAACGCGTTCCGCACCTTCGCCAATCAGGGCCGCTATTCCCCTGTCCATTTCATGCGCGGCGCAAAACCGGAAGGCGCACGCCAGATCGTCACCCCCGCCGCCGCCTTCATCGTCGGCGACATTCTCGCCGACGCCTCCGCCCGGACCGACGCCTTCGGCGCCGACAGCGCGCTCCGCCTCCCCTTCTGGGCCGCGGCCAAGACCGGCACCTCGAAAGGCATGCGCGACAATTGGTGCATCGGCTGGTCCGACCGCTTCACCGTCGCGGTCTGGGTCGGCAATCTCGAGGGCGATTCGATGCGCGCCGTCTCGGGCACCTCGGGCGCCGCGCCCGTCTGGCGCGACGTCATGCTCGCGCTCCACGCCGGCCATCCCGGCAAGCCGCCCGCGATGCCCACGGATGTCGAGGCGCGCCAGATCAGCCTTCCAGGCACGCGCGAGCCCCCGCGCCGCGAATATTTCCTGCGCGGTACCGCGCAGACCGAAATGGCCGCCGCACCGCAAGCCGCGCGCCGCCCGCGCATCACCAGCCCCGTCAGCGGCAGCGTCTATGCGCTCGACCCCGACATACCGATCGACCGCCAGCGGCTCGCCGTCACGGTCAGCGGCGCCGTCACGGGATACCGGCTGATCCTCGACAAGAAACCGCTCGGCGACGCCGATGCGGGGCAACAGATTTTGCCGCGTCCCGGCGCGCATATGCTCGCGCTTGTTGATCCGGGCGGCCGAATGATTGACCGGGTGCGCTTTACCGTACGGTAAAGCCACGGGGCCCGTGAAATTAAGTTGCGCTGACGCGTGGAGCGTCTAGTCTGCCCCGCCATGAGACGGGCGGCAGTTCAGCCGCTCCCAAGGGGATGACTATGCTATTTGACCGCGTAAAGCCGCTCGATGCCATTTTGGCGACAGCGGAAAAAAAATCGCTTACGCGCACGCTCGGCGCCTTTCAGCTGACGATGCTGGGGATCGGCGCCGTGATCGGAACGGGGATTTTCGTTCTGACCGCCGAAGCCGCGCAAAAGGCCGGCCCCGGCATGATGGTCAGCTTCATCATCGCCGGCTTCGTCTGCGCCTTCGCGGCACTCTGCTACGCTGAAATGGCGTCGATGGTCCCGGTGTCGGGGTCGGCCTATACCTACAGCTATGCCGTGATGGGCGAGTTGATCGCGTGGATGGTCGGTTGGGCGCTGATCCTCGAATATGCGGTCGCCGCAGGCGCGGTCTCGGTCGGGTGGTCGGGCTATGTCGTTGGCCTGTTCGAGAATTTCTTTGGCTGGAATATACCCGATGCCCTGGTACTTGGGCCGTTCGACGGCGGCATGATCAACCTGCCCGCGATGTTCATCGCGGGCCTCGTCACGCTGCTCCTCGTCATCGGTACGCGCGAATCGGCGACGGTGAACGCATTGCTCGTCGTCATCAAGGTGACCGCGCTGACGCTCTTCATCATCCTCGCCGTGCCGGTGATGAACATGGAGAATTTCGAGCCCTTCGCCCCGCTCGGCTTTGGCGGTATCGGCGCCGCTGCGGCATCGATCTTCTTCGCCTATGTCGGCTTCGACGCCGTTTCGACTGCGGCCGAGGAAACCAAGAATCCGCAGCGCAACATGCCGATTGGCCTGATCGGCAGCCTTGCGATCTGCACCATCTTTTACCTGCTCGTCGCCGCCGGCGTCATCGGTACCGTCGGTGCACAGCCGGTCGGGATCGACGCTGCCGGGGGTCACGCGCTCGAACCCGGCAGCCGCGAACTCGCCGCCGCGTGCGGCGCGATCGGCGACCAGGCGGTGGTCTGCTCGAAGGAAGCGCTGGCGTGGACGCTGCGCGAAATCGGCTGGCCGCAGATCGGCAATCTCATCGGCCTCGCCGCCGGGCTCGCGCTGCCCTCGGTCATCCTGATGATGATGTTCGGCCAGACCCGCATCTTCTTCGTGATGAGCCGCGACGGTCTGCTGCCGCAGGCCTTTTCGAAGATCCACCCGAAGTTCAACACGCCGCACGTGATCACGATCATTACAGGTGTCGCGGTTGCGCTGTTCGCGGCCTTCTTCCCCGTGGGGCAGCTGGCGAACATCTCGAACTCGGGCACGCTCTTCGCCTTTGCCGCGGTATCGATCGCCGTGATGGTGATCCGCCGCACCGATCCGGGCCGCCACCGGCCGTTCCGGACACCGTTCCTTTACGTTTCCGCGCCGCTCGCGATTCTCGGCTGCATCTATCTTTTCTACAAGCTCGACGTGAAAAGCCAGGCGCTGTTCGTTATCTGGGCGGCCATCGGCTTCGTGGTCTACTTCGCCTACAGCCGCTCGCGCAGCCATGTCGGGCTCGGCCATGTCGAGGTGCATGAGGACGACGCCGACGCGCCTCCGCCGCCGGTCCCGCCGACGCCGTCGTTCAACTGACGGTTCAAGCGCTAAGGGGAAAGGGGGCTTCGGCCCCCTTTTCTTTTGCCGCTCAGTAAGGCGATTTAGGCGCGGTTCCCGGCCGCGTGAACAGCTTGCCGCGCTCGGCCCAGAACACCAGCGTCAGCCCGACCACCGCGCTGATCAGGAAGGCATAGGCCAGCGGCAGCGTCGTGCCGTCATATTGCTGCCCGATCGTCGCGCCAACGGTCGCCGCGAGCAGCGTCTTGGCAAAGCTCTGGTACGACGAGGCGACACCGGCCATATGACCGAAATCCTCCATCGCGATCGACCCGAAATTGCTGCCGATGAAACCGACGAGGCCGACGTTGACCATCATCAGCGCCGTGAACATCCACAGGGTCTCGGCGCCGCTGAGCGCCGCGGCGATCTGCAGGATCGACGTTGCCATGAAGGCAAAAACCGCCGACTGCGACACGCGGCGCGCGCCGAAGCGCTCGACGATCGCGGCGTTCGAGAAATTGGCGATCGCGATGCCCACCGCGACGCAGGCGAAGATCAGCGGGAACATCGCCCGCGCGCCGAACACCTCGGCGATGATCTGTTCGCTGCTGTTGAGATAGCCGTAGAGCGCGCCCTGCATCATGCCCGAGGCGATCATGTAGCCCGCGGCGCGGCGGTGCCGCGTCACCGTCGCCCAGCCCGCGATCATCGTCTTGAGATCGAGCGGCCGCACATCGGCAGGATCGAGCGTCTCGGGAAGCCGGCGGAGCCAGAGCAGCATCACGATCGACATCACCGCGAGCACGATGAAGATCGCGCGCCAGCCCGCGACCGCAGCGATCCCGGCGCCGATCGTGGGCGCGATGATCGGGACGATCATGAAGACGAGAAAGATCAGCGACAGTCTTTTCGCCATCGCGTCGCCGGCGAACAGGTCGCGGATCACCGCGACGACAATCACGCCGAGCGCAGCACTGACCAGTCCGTGAACGAAACGCAGCGCGAGCAGCATCGCGAAACTCGTCGCGAGCCCGCAGCCGATCGAGAGCGCCAGATAGGCGAACAGCGCAGGGACGAGCACGCCCTTGCGCCCGAAGCGGTCCGACAGTGGGCCATAAAGGAGGGAACCGAAACCGATGCCTAGCAGGTAAATCGAAATGACATGCTGGCGATCATTGGCGACCGTGACGCCCAGCGTCTCGCCGATCGCCGGCAGCGCGGGCAGCATCGAATCGATGGCGAGTGCATTGAGCGCCATGACCATCGCCATCATGACCACCATCTCACGGTCGCCCGGCAGGCTCCGTTGGGGGGATTGGGCCGGTTTGTGCATGGCAGCAGCCTATGCGCCCATGCCGCCGCTTTGGATAGCCCCCAAGGCGAAACACATTGCTATGCAACGCAAAAGGGCCGCCCAGTCCGGACGGCCCTTCGCATTTCAATTGGCGGCAGCTCAGCCTTGGCGGGTGCCGGTCATCGCCATCGAACCGAACGCGCCGGCCTTGATCGTACCGGTCAGCGCGTCGCCGTCGATCGTCGCCTCGCATTCGAGCGTCATCGGCATCGGCACCTTCATGTTCATGGTCCAGGTCAGCTTGTTGCCGTCGACCTTGCCATTTTCGACATCGAGCGAACCCATCGCGCCGGCATTCTGGCCGGTGAAGCTGTCGCCGTCGGTCTTGACGGTGAAAACCGACTTCTGGTCGCCCATCGGCGACTTGGTGACGCAATCATAGCTGCCATCGACTTGGGACATAGGGGCTCTCCTTACTGAAACTGATGTTAGTTATCGAGGGACACCGTTTCCACCGGCAAACCCAATCCGTCAAGCTGCGGTTTCACGACCGCGGCATCGCCGACCACGACATAGACGAGATCATCGGTGCTGAGCGCCCCCCGCGCCGCCGCATCGATCTCCGCCGTGGTCATCGCCTCATAGGTCGCGGGCAGCGTCTCGTAATAAGTGTCCGGACGGCCGAACTTCACGATCTGGCGAAGCCCGCCGAGCACGTCGGCCGAGGTTTCGAAACTGCCGGGAAGCTCGCGAACGCTGCCGTTGACCGTGCGTTCCAGTTCCTCCTTCGTCACCCCCTTGTCGCCGAGGAAGCTCCCGAGGTCGCTCTGCAACTCCCTGATCGAATCGCCCGTGCGGTCGGCCTGCACCGGCGCCGCGGCGACCCAGGTCAGGCGATCCTGATCGCCCGAGATCCGGCTGCGCACACCATATGACCAACCCTTTGTCTCGCGCAAATTGGTGTTGAAGCGCGACAGGAAATTGCCGCCGAAAATATCGTTTGCCGAGCGCAGCACTTCGAGTTCGTCGCCGCCCTTCGCATCGAGCACCTTGCCGGCGAGGATCACCGACTGCGGCGATTTCGGCCGGTCGAAGAGCAGGATGCGCGGCTTGGGCGTCGGAATTGCAACCTCGAAATGCTTGGTCGGCTTTGCCGTCGCCGGCGCTTTCCATTGCCCCAGCGTCGCGTCGAGCTGCTTCTTCACTTCGGAAAGCGTCGTGTCGCCGACGACAAAGATGCGTGCATTGTCGGGGCGGATCCACGTCGCGTGGAAAGCCGCAAGCTGGTCGCGCGTCGCCGCCGCAACCGCCTTTGCATTGCCCAGCCCCGACGGCGGAATGCCATAGGGATGATCGGCGCCGTAAAGCACCGGCATCAACAGCCGGGACGCGATGGCATTGGGATTATTGAGCTCGGCCTTGAGCCGGTTGAGTTGCTGCGCCCGGACGCGTTCCAGTTCCTTGCCGTCGAAGGCAGGGTTACGGATATAGTCGGCAAGCAGGCCGAGTGACGCGCCGAGATTGGGCTTGAGCGCGAACAGGCTGAACACCGTCTCGTCGGCGTTGGCGGTCGCATCGATCTGGGCGCCGAGCCGTTCCTTCGCCTCGGCGAAAGCGATCGAATCGAGGCTCGTGGTCCCCTCGTCCATCAGGCTGAGCATCAGCGACTGGGTGCCGAGCGCGCTGTGGGGGTCGGCGGCATAGCCCGCGTCGAAGCTGACCGCGACATTGACGGTCGGTACCGTCGTGCGGCGCGCGAAGACGACCTCGACGCCATTCTTGAGCCTGGTGCGTTCGATTGCCGGGAAGTCGAGCGCCTTCAGGTCGGCAACCACGGGAAATTTCGAACGATCGGCAAAAGACGATGCGCCGCTCGTGTCGGGGCCGACATCGCCGAGCGCGGAATTCCAGTAATTGTCGGGCTGGACCGGCACCGCCTTGCCAGCCGTCACCGCACCACCACGATTCTCGCCGCCCTCGGTGCGCTCGCCCGGCGTATAGGTCAGCGAGAAGGCAGGGCGCGCGAGCCACTTTTGGGCGACCGCCTTGACCTGCTCGGGCGTTGCCTTCGCCATCCGGTCGAGCTCGACCTTGTAATGCGCGGGATCGTTCGAATAGAGCGCGCCCTCTGCGAGCGTCACCGCCTTGCCGCCGAAACCGCCGACGGCTTCGAGCCCCGCGATCGTTCCGCCAAGATAGCTCGCCGCCGCGCGCTGCAACTCGTCGGCGGTCGGGCCGGTCGAAAGGAACGACGCGATTTCCTCGTCGAGCCGCTTCGCGACATGCTCGGGATCGACCCCGTCCTTGACGTCGGCCTGGACGAGCAGGATGCCCGCATCCTCGAACGGCGAGGCGCTCGCCGAAACGCTGACCGCGACCGGATCCTTGCGCACCAGCGCATTGTCGAGCCGCGACGAGGACAGGCCGCCGAGAACGGTCATCGCCATCTGCAGCGGCACCGCGTCGGCGTCGTTGAGGCCGGGGATCGTCCACATGCGATAGATGCGCGTCGTCGGGATCAGGTCCCTGACCTCTTTCGCGAGCGGTGCGGGCAGCGTCGGCACGGCCGCCGGCGGCGCATTGATTTCGGGGCCGCGCCTGATGTCGCCGAACCAGCCCTGCACCCTGGCCTTCGCGGTCGCGAGGTCGATGTCTCCCGCGAGCACGAGCACCGCGTTGTTCGGGCCGTAATTGTCGGTGAACCACTTTTTCACGTCGTCGAGGCTCGCCGAATTGAGATCATCCATCGATCCGATCGTGCTGTGGTGATAGGGATGCCCCGTCGGAAAGAGATTCTCGAAAATCTCGTAGCGCAGCAGGCCATAGGGATTGTTGTCGCCCTGCCTTTTCTCGTTCTGGACGACGCCGCGCTGGTTATCGAGCTTCTCCTGCGTCACCGCGCCGAGCAGATGCCCCATGCGGTCGCTCTCGAGGAACAGCGCGAGGTCGAGCGCACCGGTCGGCACGGTCTCGAAATAATTGGTGCGGTCGAGAAAGGTCGTGCCGTTGAAATCGGTCGCGCCGACCTGCTGCAGCGGTTCGAAGAAATCATCGGGGGCGTTTTCGGACCCGTTGAACATCAGATGTTCGAACAGATGCGCAAAGCCCGTCTTGCCCCTGGGCTCGTGCTTCGAACCGACACGGTACCACACCGACACCGCCACGACGGGCGCCTTGCGATCCTCGTGCACGATGACGCGCAGGCCGTTGTCGAGCGTGAAGCTCTGGTACGGGATGTCGACCGCCTTCACCAGCTCGGCGACGGGCGCGGGTTTCGCGGCCTTGGCCCTGGCGAGGGCCGGACCCGTCGCGACAAGCGAAGTCGTAACCGCCAAGGCGAGGACGAAGCGATGGAAACGGGGCATGAAAATCCTTTTGTACGAAGGCAGGGCCGGATCGGCCCGCTTGCGACCGGGGTGCCGGACGGCACTGTATCAACGGTTTAGGACAGCGGTTTCGGGCTTTCAAGGCCGATAGAAACGCGCCCCGTTCGCTTTCAGCGCCGCCGGATCGAACAGCACCGGCTTCAGCTTGTGCGCGACGAACAGCGGCGCCTGATCGTTGTAATGCGGGCTTTGAGGCCGCGTCGTCGCCGCGCCGAAAGGCTGGACCGATTCGGACCGCACCCGGCCCTGCGCGTCCCACGTCACGAACATGATGAAGCTGTCGCCGTGGCGCACCTTGAGCCGCCCGTCGGGCTCGGCATCCCACAAGGTCGCGGCGCGCACCGTGTCGTTGCCGCCATCGAGCGGCAGGTCGACGCGGTTCGGCCCCTCGCCGTGGCGCAGGCGCAGCACCGTGCCGAGCTTCGGGTCGAGCCCGTCGAAATGCTCCTGCAGATGCGCGACCGTCTCCTTCAGCACTGTGCGCGGGTCGGGCGCGACGCGGCGCTGATAGTGGCTGCCGTTCGCGGGGCGCAGCACCATCAGCGCCAGCGCATCGCCCCTGCCCCGGCCGTCAAGGTTCCAGTCCCATTCGCGCAGCAGCTTCTGCGCTTGCGCCAGCGCCGGATCGCCTTTCGTGTCGAGCGCGAGCAGCCGGTCGATCCACGCCTTTGCATAGCCGGTGCGCGCATAGGCGGTGTCATATTTGATCGCCTTCAGCCGCGCCTCATCGATCTGCCCCGACGCCTCGAACAGGGTGATCAGCCGCGTCGCGCGGTTGGTCATGTCGTCCTCGATCCCGAGCAGCGGCGAGAAGGCGGCGGCGTCGAGTTCGTCGCCCGGCCCCGCAGCGATCCACGGCGTGTTGTTCGCGTTGATCACATAGCCCGAGCGCGGGTTGACCAGCGCCGGCACGCGGTCGAACGGCAGCGTCTCCGTCCACACATCGGCCGACGTATCGCCGGGAAGCACGCCGCGCCAGTTAAACCCCGGCTGCCGGTCGGGGAACATGGCATTGTAGAAGAGCCCGATATTGCCCTTGGCGTCGGCGTAGACGAAATTGGTCGCGGGCACGCCCTGCCCCGCCATCGCGGCGCGCCATTCGGCGAAATTTTTCGCCTTGTTCAACCGGTAATATTGGGTGACCATATTTGCCTGATCCTGCCCCGCGTACCGGATCGCGAACGCACCCTTTTCATTCTTCACCACCGGCCCGTGGACCGAGCGGTAAATGGTGCGCGGCACCGGCAGCACGAACGGCCCGACCTTGACCTTCAGCCAGATGCGCTTTTGCTCGAGCGGCCGCCACTGGCCGTCGAAGCGGTAATTCTCGCCGCTGTCGTCGAGCACCAGCTTGTAGACATCGATCAGGTCGGGCCGGTTCACCGTGTTCGTCCAGCCGAGATATTTGTTGTGTCCGAGGAAGGGATAGGGCGAGCCGGGGAAGTTCGCGCCGGCAAAATCCCATCCTTCCTGCGAATGGACGACGAGTTCGTACCAAGCGACGCCGCCCGTCCACGGCTGGTGCGAATTCGACACGAGCCGCGTCGCACCGTCGGTCGATCGCGCGGGCGCCACCGCCATGCCGTTCGATCCATTGACGGCCGGATCACGGCCGACCGGCGTCAAACTATCGGCCGGATCGGTCCCGACCGGAGTCAATTCGCGCGGAACGAGCCTGCCCGATTTGTCGAGTTCGGGACCGCCCTCGCGCGCGAGCGCCTTGTCCTCGACAAGCGAGCCCAGCACCGAATCGAGCCCGAAGAAGAAGGGCGAGCGCAGCACGAAGCCCGCGACGACATCCTCGCCGGTCACCGGGAACAGTCCCGACAGGCGCACCTCGCCCGGATGCTTGTCGGCATAATGGTTGAGCCCCGCGGCATAGGCGGTGAAGAGCGCCTTCACGTCGGCCGGCAGCCGCGGCCAGTCGCGCGCCGTCGTCGCGCGCACGCCCAGCAGCGCCTCGGCATAGTCGATCTTCGCGCCATCCTCGCCCAGCATCGCGCCCGCGCGCCCGCGCGTCATCGCGAGCACTTCCTGCAACGTCGCAAAATCATCCTCGGCATGCGCGTAGGCGACACCATAGGCGACGTCGGCGTCGGTCTTGCCGAAGATATGCGGAACGCCGAACTTGTCGCGTGCGATGCGGACATCCGCGGGTTTGAAGACAGGCGCGGCGGGCGTCTCGGCGGTCAGTGGTTCCCAGAAGGCGAGCGACACGGCCGTGACGAGAACCAGAGCCAGGAAGCCCAGCAAAATTCGTCGCAGCATCTCCGGTCCTCTTCGTTGCCGATCCGGCGCATCTGTGACGGCCCTGTCCCCCGAAGGCAAGCGCCTGTCGGTCGTCGAGGCGGATTTGCGGCGAATGTCCGGAACCTCGCAAGCCCCCTTGTGTTGCACAATGGCAACACTATCTTGCCGGGCGAGAAAGGGGCTTATCCGGAATGAACCTCGAAAAATTTACCGACCGCGCCAAGGGCTTTTTGCAGGCGGCGCAGACGATCGCGATCCGCATGAACCATCAGCGGATCGCGCCCGAGCATATCGCCAAGGCGCTGCTCGAAGACAATCAGGGCATGGCCGCGGGGCTGATCGCGAACAGCGGCGGTGACACCGCACGCGCGGTTAGCGGTATCGACGCGCTGCTCGCCAAGGTTCCCGCCGTATCGGGATCGGGCGCGCAGGCGACGCCGGGCCTCGACAACGACGCTGTGCGCCTGCTCGATCAGGCCGAACAGGTCGCCGCAAAGGCCGGGAGCGAGTTCGTCGCCGTCCAGAATATCCTGCTCGCGATGGTGCTTGGTAGCAGCACGCCTGTGGGCAAGGTTTTCGCGGACGCAGGCGTGAAGCCCGAAGCGCTCAACGCCGCGATCGCCAAGCTGACTGGCGGCCGCACCGCCGACACCGCCTCGGCCGAAGACCGCTATGACGCGCTCCAGAAATTCGCCCGCGACCTCACCGAAGTCGCGCGCGAGGGCAAGCTCGACCCCGTGATCGGCCGCGACGAGGAAATTCGCCGCACGGTCCAGATCCTCGCGCGCCGGACCAAGAACAACCCCGTGCTGATCGGCGAGCCCGGTGTCGGCAAGACCGCGATCGCCGAAGGCCTCGCGCTGCGCATCGTCAATGGCGACGTGCCCGACAGTTTGAAGGACCGCCGCCTGCTCGCGCTCGATAT